>JAZSNW010000064.1:0-17336 GCA_045536615.1 Acutalibacteraceae bacterium
CAGCTCACTATGTGCTCGTGCTCCCAACTCGTCATTAGGTGCCGCACCGTGCCAGTTATCAGCGTTTTCCATATAAGAAACGCCTTTGCTCTTATCTGTTTTTGCAATAATTGCAACTGGCTTATCTATTGTTTCAGCTTCGTTTAAAGCGGCTTCAATTTGTTCAAAATCGTGACCGTCAATAATAATTGTATGCCAATTAAATGCCTCAAACTTTTTATCAATAGGCATTGCGGAGTTAACCTCTTCAATAGTGCCGTCTATTTGTAAATTGTTATAATCAATAAACGCTGTAAGGTTGGAAAGATTTTTATTTGCCGCAAACATTGCAGCTTCCCACACTTGACCTTCTTCAATTTCACCGTCACCCAAAACGGTATAAACCTTGTAGTTGTCGCCAAAGTGCTTTGCAGATAATGCCATACCAACAGCGGCTGAAATACCTTGACCGAGTGAACCGGTTGACATATCAACACCCGGGATATTTTTCATATCGGGGTGACCTTGTAAAATACTGCCAATTTGACGAAGGGTTGTCAAAATTGAGGGGTCAAAAAATCCGCGTTCGGCAAGTACTGCATAAAGCGCCGGGGCTGCATGGCCCTTTGATAAAACAAATCTATCGCGGTCTGCCTTTTTGGGATTTTTTGGGTCAATGTTCATTTTTGCAAAATAAAGATAGGTTAAAATATCCACACAAGAAAGTGAGCCACCGGGGTGACCTGCCTTTGCACTGTGGATACTTTTAATTATCCAAATTCTTGCCTTTTGTGCGGTAAGTTCAAGGGATTTTTTAAGTGTTATGTCCATCTTATCCTTCCTTTCAGTTTTTAAGATAATCTATGAAATCAGATACTGCACCGTCACGGCATTCACACGAAACAAAATCAACAATTTTTTTAATTTCATCTGGTGCGCCTGCCACAGCAGCACTTATATCTGCATTTTCCAACATTTCTATATCGTTATAATAGTCACCAATAGCAAAGCAGCAACCTTTTTTAATATTAAACATTTCACAAAGCTGTTTTATCGCGGTTGATTTTGAAACACCTATCGGTATTTGCTCGAAAAACTTGCTGCCCGTCAACACAAAATTAGAAGTTTTATTATATCTTTTTGAAAGCTCTTTCAGTTTATTAAAATCGTTTGCATCATTACAAATGAAAAGCACCTTATTCCAGTCATAACAAATGGCTTCTTCATAAGAAATAACCGTTGTTTCCAAACTTTGATATTTTTGGTGCAAATCGGTTTCATCGGTTTGCTTTAGAGTGAAAATCCTTTTGCCTGTATGAACTTCAATACCAACATTAAGACCTTTATCTAAAACTTCTCTTACAATACAATAATCAGATTTCGGCAAAAAATCCTGATGCAAGATTTTTTCATTTTTATAATCATAAATAATACATCCGTTATCCAAAACCGATGGCGAAATTCTTAAAAGAGTATTTGTAACATCGCCTATCGCAGAAATACTTCTGCCTGTTGCGATAGCAAAAAAACCGCCCTCATTCATAAAATATTCGATTGCTTTAACATTTTTCTCGTTAATATATCCGTTTTCCATCAAGGTGCCGTCAATATCACAAGCCAAAAGGCAACCTTTAAATTTACTCAAGGTTATTTAATCTCCCTTAAAAATTTAGTGAAATATTCAGGTAAGTCAGACTCAAATTCCAAATACTGATTTGTAATTGGGTGAACAAAACCCACCTTCTTTGCATGCAAGCATTGACCGCCAAGCGATTTAATCACTTTCTTCGGTCCATAAACATCATCGCCTGCAACCGCGTGGCCGATATATGCCATGTGCACACGAATTTGGTGAGTGCGCCCTGTTTCAAGACGTAACCTTATATGAGTAAAATCACCAAAACGCTCAATAACCTTATAATGTGTAACGGCACTTTTGCTGTTTTTATCGGTAACCGCCATTTGCTTACGCTTAACGGGATGACGACCGATTGGTGCATCAATAACGCCCTTATCATTTTTTAAATTGCCGTAAACCACCGCTTCATATTCGCGGGTGAAGGAATGTTCCTTAATTTGTGCGGCAAGTCCATTGTGGGCAACATCGTTTTTTGCAACCATTAAAAGACCGCTTGTGTTTTTATCAATTCGGTGAACAATTCCCGGTCGCATAACGCCGTTTATACCCGAAAGTGAATCACCGCAATGGTGCATTAAAGCATTAACGAGTGTGCCATCCAAATTACCATTTGCGGGGTGAACAACCATACCTTTTGGCTTATTTACAACAAGTAAATCATTATCTTCATAAACTATATCAAGCGGTATTGCTTCGGCAGTAACATCATAAGACACAGGGTCGGGTGAATTTAGCAAAACCTTGTCCCCGGTTTTAAGTTTTAAATTTTTGGCAGATATTTTGCCGTTTACAAAAACACAACCGTCTTCAATCAACTTTGCGGCGCGCGAACGGGTGATTTCACCCATTTCTGCCACAAAAACATCAAGACGGATATTGCCGTCAAATTCACAACTTTTTTCAATTGTTTTCATTTTCTAACGCCTTTTCGTTAACGGCTTTTTGAGATTTAAAATCTTTAACCGTGTCGATAACAAAATAAAGTATCAAAAGACCTGCACCGATAACAACCGCACAGTCAGCAACATTAAAAACGGGAAAATCCTTCCAAAAAGCAAACTGTAAAAAGTCAATTACATTGCCGTCCCTGAAAATGCGGTCAATCATATTGCCGATACCGCCGAAAATTATTAGGGACAGTGACCAAAAGCAAAGCTTACTTTTTTTGCCATATTTAAAAAGCAAGAAGGTGCAAACCGCCATAATCGGCACGGTAAGTGCCAAAAGTGCCCAAGTTTTACCTTGGAAAACACCCCATGCACCGCCGCGGTTGTGGATATAAACAATATCAATTATTCCCTTTATAAAACCCGAACCTTCATATAATTCATAATTAGACATTATGAAATATTTTGTCCATTGGTCTAAAACAAGGGATAAAGCACCTGTGACAAGTGCTAAAATATAAGAAATCAAGAATAAATCCTCCTAAGATTATTCGTTTTCTTCCGCTTGTGCAATTACAGAAAAGCCGCTTTCTTCGGTTTCTATTTCCACCTTTTTGGTAATGAAACTTTCGGGATTTGGAGCGGAATCTATTTTAGCGGTAATAACCTGTGCCATTCTTTCAGGGTCCATTTGAACAGCGTCGGGAATTTCTTGTAAAACGCTTAAATGTTCCTTATATTTTGAAGTTACGGCAGATTTAAATGCCGCAATTTCAAGTTTTAATTTATCAAACAAAACTTGTTGACGCTTAACGCTGTCATCGGCAGCGGCAGTAATACTGTCGGCCTGTAACTTGGCTTTTTTAATCATTGCTTCAAGTTCTGCTTCTAAATTGGCTTTTCTTTCGGCCGCTTCAAGTTCGAATTTAGTGACAGTTTCTTTTTCAAGTGCGGTGATAAGAGCAACATTTGCTTCGGCATTTCTTATCATTTCGTCACTTTTTGCGTTTGCTTCCGAAACGATTTGTTCAGCAAGTTTTTGCGCGCTTAAAAGCACACTTTGAATACTGTTTTTTGAATGTTCGGCAGAATCAATTTCACCTTGAAGGCGGTCTACCTCTGCTTTATATTCGTTAATGATTTTTTCAAAGTTTAAATAATCTGCCGCAACCTTATCAAGAAAAATTTCAACCTCTTCTGGCTTGTAACCACTCATAGATTTTGAAAAACCTACATTTTTAATTTCTTCGGCTGTGAACATAATTTTTACACTCCTAAAAATATTTTTTAAATTCCAAAATTATTTTATCTTTTTTAGATTTTTTATTGGTGCTGTCAATAATAAATTTGCCCTTTGAACGAATTGAAACAACATCCTTTTCGGTTATTTGTTTGGTGGCTTTTTCACACACCACCGAATTAACCGAAACATACCCTAAATTTATAAATTCTTCTGCCTTGTTTCGTGAAACATCCGAAAGTGCGGATACAACACAATCAAGCCGCAATGATGAAACTGTTTTGGAAGTTGCAATCAATTTGCTGCTTTCGGGAAGCGGCTGCTTAAAACCGACAGACAAATTAACACCCACCCTGCCGATTTTTGTAACATTAGATTTTACAAATTCTAAAACCTCGTCCTTGAAAAATGCAACGGCTCTGCCATTTTCCACCAAAATATCGCCAATGCTTTCACGGGTGATGCCAAGCGCCATTAAAGCACCCAAAAAGTCGCGGTGTTTTAATGTGTCAACTTCCCTGTAACTGAAAGTAACGGCAGTAATCGGAAAATTAACATCATCGCACCAGTCGGGCTTACATAAAATCATTTGCCTTTCTGCGCCATAAAAACCGCCAAAAACCGTAAAATCAGCGTTGCGATTTTCAAGCACCCTTTGTGCCAAGGCAATTTCTTCACGGCTTAAAAAACCAAGAAATTTTGGTTTGTTTGTTTTTTGCGAAATATCAAAAATATCGTTTATGCGGGCAATCAGTATTTCACTTTTCATTAAAAGTACATACGACTGTCGTCATAATCTTCAAGCATAACTTCGCCCATAACATCAACATCAGCGGGCACAATCATAAAGGTTGAAACCGCAACCTTGCGAATATTGCCGTGATTTGCATAAGCGGCACCGCTTAAAAAGTCAATAATTCTTCTTGAAACATCGCGGTCGCAAATTTCCAAATTTAAAACAACCGTCTTTTTAGCGTTAAGATGGTCTGCAATAGAAGTAACATCTTCGAAGCGTTCGGGCTTAACCAAAACAACCTGCATACCTGTCGATACAGTTTTAGCTTTACCGCCGCCAAGCACACGGGGAGTTGTGTCCTTTCTAACTTCGGGTTGTGGTTTCTTTTTTGGCATTACTTCTTCTGCCATTTCCATTTCTTCTTCAAAACCATCATCTTCAGGAATTGTCATAATGTTTTTAATGCTATCAAAAATACCCATTTTTAAAATCCTCACTTTATAAAAATTAAAATTATATATAATATCGTTTGCCAAACAAAGCGGTGCTAACCCTTACAAGATTAGCGCCTTCTTCAACAGCAATGTCGAAATCGTCCGACATACCCATTGAAAGAATGTTCATATAACTATTATCTATTTTTTTGTGCTTTATGTCAACAAACAGTTTATACATTTTTTTAAAATATTTGCGATTATCTTCGGCTTTTTCGCAAATTGGCGGTATTGCCATAAGTCCGCAAATTCTTACATTAGGCAAACTTGAAATTTCTTTTATGCTGTTTTCCAATGTATCGGGTGAAAAGCCCCATTTAGAATCCTCTTCACCGATGTTGATTTCCAGCAAAATATCCATTGTTTTATCTATTTTTTGCGACTGTTTCGAAATTTCTTTTGCAAGTTTTAATGAATCAACCGAATGAATAAGTTCGACCTTAGAAACAACATCCTTTACCTTATTTGTTTGCAAATGGCCGATGAAATGGTGGTGAACATCTATAACACCATCATATTTTGAAAGAAGTTCCTGCACCTTGTTTTCGCCGATATGGGTTATGCCCTTATTTATGGCATAATTTATTGTTTCAACATCAACCGTTTTAGTAGCTGCAAGTAAAACAACATCTTCACGGCTTTTACCCGACTTTAAAAGTGCTTTGTCAAGTTTTTCCATTACGGCGTTATAATTTAAATCAAATTCATTAGCCGATAATTTTTCCATCATAAAGGTTTCTTCCTTTCACGATAACCTGGTCATAAAGTCGAAGTGAACCATCAGCATCGGCTTTTTCGCAAACCATCATACTGTCGGTTGAATAAAGAATATTAACCGGTATAAATTTTGCTTGCATACCCTTTAAAATGTAAACACCTTTTTTGCCGTCAACAATGCGAAGTGCTTTTTTAGGAACTTTGAGCCCACTGTATTCACGGCTTACCACAGTCATGGGGCCACTTCTCATTGCAGCAAGTTCAGAATTCATTTCGCTGCAAGAAAAAATAATTACCGCATCGAGCGAATCATTAGAGGTGTTGATTTTTTTAACAGTAACAGGTAAAACGGGCGAAGATTTTACCGAGGTATATATTTTTAAAGAATCCCCTACCTTGAAATTATGCGATTCGTTAACTTCAACCTTTGCGGCAATATACCATTCATAGTCCGAAACAATTTTACCAATAACATTGTTGTTTTGCTTATCTGCTGAAATATTATCTAAATATTCGGGGGTGTAACGGCTTAAATCATCCGACTTTAAAACAGTTTCATAACCGTCGGTTTTAGAGAGAAAATAACCCGACTGCGAAGCATTTATTTGCCCCTTAACACCTGTAAGGTTTGCGTTTAACTTTTCAAGTTGGGCATTAAGCGCCGCAAGTTCGGCCGAAAAAGACGCGGTTTCGCCCATAGCGGCTTGTCTGCGGTTTATGGAAAACAAAAGTTCATCGCTATTTCCTTGTGCAGCGTCAAAATATCCGTTTGAAGTTGATAAAACCAAATTGTTAAGGTTGTCACTTATTTTTTTATTTATAAGGTCTAAATTAGCGGCATCCAAATCGTTATAGGACAAAATATCGTTAATATCATCGATTTTCTTTTGCACCGACTTAATTTGGCTTAATGTAATTGAAGCGGCTTCACTGCCGTAAATGTTTGCAATAACACCGTTTTTCGCAACGCGTTCGCCATCATCTATCATAAAATGCAAAACACCGCTGTTATCATTTTCAACCAAGATTTCATTACGAATAATTACACCCGTAATTTTAAAGCCGTTATTTGCAGTATAAAAAACTGCGCTTTCGGTGGTAACAGGTTTATAAAAAGCAGAAACCAACTGGTTTGCAACAAAAGACAAAGCAATTATTATAATTGCCGCTTTTACCAGTGTGTTCTTTTTCATAAAGCTATTCCTCCTTTAAAAAAATTTGCGCAAGTTTTAATGCATTTTCAAAATAATTGCTATCATCATCGGGATAAAACCAATTTATGCGACTGTCGCGCCTAAACCACGTAAGTTGGCGTTTTGCATAGCGGCGGGTTTGTTGTTTTAACTTTTCAACACATTCTTCTTTTGTACTTTCCCCCGAAAAAACCGGATAAAGTTCTTTATGCCCTATCGCCTGAAAACCACCCTTTTTATTGTTACCAAAGGTAGTCTTGGCTTCTTCAAAAAGCCCGTTTTCAAGCATTATATCAACGCGGCGGTTAATTCTTTCATAAAGCTTTTCGCGGTCCTTAAAGGTAATGCCGAACACCAACGGCTCGATTTCCGTTTCGCCGTTTTTTGACAAGGCATTTTGTTCGGTAAATGTTTTGCCGGTTTTAATATAAACCTCAAAAGCTCTAATAATTCTTCGGCGGTTATTTGGGTGAAGTCGGTTTGCCGAGTCAATATCAAATTCCGCTAATTCTTTAAGCATTTGTTCCGCACCGATTTCATCAAATTTCTTTTCTAAAGAATTTCGCAATTCATAATCGGTTTCTTCATCTAAAAATTCGATATTATCCAAAAGTGATGAAACATAAAGCCCCGTACCACCAACAATTATGGGGTTTTTCCCCCTTGCAGCCACTTCTTTAACCTTTTCCCTTGCGGCTTTTACATATTCCGCTACCGAATATTCCTGCGATAAATCCAAAAATTCAAACAAGTGGTGCGGTATGCCGCATTTTTCACTCTCATCAGGGGCTGCCGATGCAATGTGTATGCCCTTATAAATTTGCATGGAATCGGCCGAAATTATTTCACCGTTTAACTCTTTGGCAAGGCGTATGCTTAAATCAGTTTTGCCCGAAGCCGTAGGGCCCACAACAAATAAAACTTTTATCATTGTATGCGACCAAACTGTTTTTCAAGTTCCCTTTTCTTTATTTCATAAGCCACAGGTCTACCGTGCGGACAATATAAAATTTCTTGTGACAGTAAAACCTTTTCGGCAAGTGACTGCATTTCAAGGTTTGAAGTAACACTTCCCGCTTTAATTGCTGCCTTGCAAGCAACCGTATGAAAAAGGTTTTCCTCCCTTTCAATTTGCACCGTCTTTGTTTTCATAAGTCCTTCCGCCATTTCTGAAAGCAATGATGGTATATTTTCACCCACCAATGTTGCCGGCACTGCGCGGACAGCAATTGTAGATGTGCCAAAGTCGTCGACTTCAAACCCCGCTTTTAAAAGCAGGTCTAAATTATCAATAATAGCATTATATTCATCTTTTTGAAGGGTAGCGGTTATCGGGGTTAGCAATGGCTGAACTTCTATTTTGTGTTCACTCTTTAATTTATTAAACAAAATACGCTCGTGTGCGGCGTGTTTGTCTATCATAAAAATACTGTCGTTCATTTGAACGATAATATATGTGTTAAACGCTTGTCCAATAACCTTAATAACAGGTTTTTCATCAATTATTTCGTTAATTTCTTTTTCTATTTCAACAATTTTTTCAACCTGTGGTTTTGGGGCATACACGGGTTCGGTCTTTTGGCCATTTTCACCCACAAAAGAATATGTGTCGGCAAAGGTTGGCTTTTGCGAAGTTTCAAAGCTTAACCTTTGAGATGTGGGTTGCTTATGCTCATAAACAGGTGGTTGAGGTACGGTTTTGGGTTCTTCGGTTTTTATAACCGTTTGCCTAAACTGTTCGGTTGTCATTCTTTCAAACGGGTTAAATGCAGGGGTTGGTGTTGCCAATTTAATTTCGGGGCGAGTATCGCCGTTTGATAACGCGCTTTTAACCGCTTGATAAACCGCTTCAAAAATGCGCTTTTCATCAGAAAATCTAACTTCGGTTTTTGCGGGGTGCACATTAACATCCACCGTATCAAAAGGAACATTTACATAAAGTACAAATGACGGGAATTTGCCAATCATTGCGCTGTTTTTATATGCCTGCTCAACCGCCGCAATAATTGTGCCAGAACGCACCAAACGGCCGTTTAAAAATGTAAACTGATTATTTCTTGTAGGTCTACACAAAACGGGCTTACAGGTAAGACCCGAAATGGTAATGCCGTTTTGTTCGCCAAAAACATCAATAAGTGAATTTGAAAATTCACGCCCTAAAACGCTGTAAACGGCGGATTTTGTCTTGCCGTCGCCCGAGGTGTTAAGGGTTTGCTTTCCGTCACGAATAAATTTAAAGGAAATTTCGGGGTGAGAAAGCGCAATGCGGTCGATAACTGCCGCACAGGCATTTGCCTCCGACACATCCTTTTTAAGAAATTTCATTCTTGCGGGGGTGTTATAAAACAAATCACGAATAATTATGGTTGTGCCTTTGGGACAGCCAACCTCTTCATATTCTATTTCCTGACCGCCCTCAATAACATAATGTGTGCCAATTTCTTCATTTTCATAAAGGGTTAGCATTTCAACCTTTGAAACCGAAGAAACCGCCGCCAAGGCCTCACCCCTAAATCCCAAGGTGGAAATTGAGTTAAGGTCGTTATCTACTTTTATTTTGCTTGTGGCGTGGCGTAAAAATGCCAAAGGCACATCACCATTTGAGATACCGCAACCGTTATCGGTAATGCGAATATAAGAAATGCCACCATTTTTAATTTCAACCGTTATGATATTGGCACCCGCATCAATAGAGTTTTCAACAAGCTCCTTTATAACCGAAGCGGGACGCTCAACAACCTCACCCGCGGCGATAAGCTCGGCCACATTTTTGGGTAAAACATTTATTTTAGGCATAATTACACCTCACCTTCTTAAATTTCTTTTGCTTTTTTGCAAATATCAAATAAAATTTGCATTGATTCAATTGGTGTTAAAGTATTAACATCAATCGCCTTTAAATCCTTTAAAATATCCTGTGCGGACTGCATTTCAAAGGACATTTGAACATCGGTTGGGGCAACGGTTTTATAGGTTACGATACCCTCGTTTTCGCAAAGGTGCAAAATTTCCTTTGCGCGTTCAATAACCGCATTTGGTATTCCGCTTAATTTTGCAACCTCAATACCATAACTGTCATCAGCACCGCCACGCACAATTCGGCGCAAAAATGTAATATCATCACCACGTTTTTTAACCGCAACGTTATAATTTTTAACGCCTTTAAGTTCGTTTTCCATTTCGGTCAATTCGTGATAATGTGTTGCAAACAAGGCCTTTGCGCCAAGCTTTTTCTTATCGGCAACAAATTCAAGCACCGCACGTGCAATTGACATACCATCAAAGGTAGAAGTGCCACGGCCGATTTCATCCAATATTAAAAGACTGTGCTTAGTTGCGTTTTTAAGGATATAGGCAACTTCACTCATTTCAACCATAAAGGTTGACTGACCCGATGCTAAATCATCCGACGCGCCAACACGGGTGAAGATTGCATCCACCGTGCCGATTTCGGCGCTTGTTGCGGGAACAAAACAACCAATTTGCGCCATAAGTGTGATAAGTGCTACCTGTCGCATATATGTAGATTTACCCGCCATATTAGGACCTGTGATAATAGCACAGCGGTCGTCGTTCATATTAAGCAGAGTGTCGTTAGAAACAAATGGGGTTTTAATAACCTGTTCAACAACGGGGTGTCTGCCGTCAACAATGCGGATAACACCATTTGTATTTATAAGCGGTCGGCAGTAATGGTTATCCGCCGAAACATTAGAAAGTGACAGCAAAACATCAAGTTTTGCAATAGCACCGGCAGTTTTTTGAAAACGCACAACCTCAGCCGCTGTCTTTTTGCGGATAGTGTCAAAAATTTCATATTCAACCTGAACAATGCGGTCTTTTGCGGTAAGCACACGCTTTTCAATTTCTTTAAGTTCTTCGGTGATAAAGCGTTCCGCATTGGTAAGGGTTTGTTTTCTTATATAATCTTCGGGTACTTTGTCCAAAAACGAATTTGTAACCTCGATATAATAGCCGAAAACCTTGTTATAACGCACCCTTAAATTTTTAATGCCTGTGCGTTCTTTTTCACGGGCTTCAATTTCAGCCAAAACATCGGTGCCGCTGTTCATATCGTGGCGAAGTGTATCAACAAGTTCGCTATACCCGTCTTTAATCAAGTTTCCTTCACGCACGGTGGCGGGCGCGTCGGGGTTTATTGAATCGTTTATTAAATTTACAATATCTTCAAGCGTGTCAATTTCGCCAAAAATTTCTTTAAGCATTTTGCAGTTGGCATTTGCCAAAAGCGACTTAATTTTGGGGAATTTTGCCGCGGTTGTGGAAAGCAATAATAAATCCCTTGCATTTGCCGAACCGTAAACCACCCTGGTCATAAGGCGTTCAATGTCACGGATTCCATTTAAACTTTCGGCAATTTCACCACGTAAAATTGTGTCACCCACAAGTTCTTCCAATGCGTTTTGGCGCATTGTAATTTCAGAAACATTTAAAAGGGGTTGCAAAAGCCAATTTCTTATAAGGCGCTTACCCATTGCGGTTTTGGTTTTGTCAAGTACCCACAAAACCGAACCCTTTTTGGCTTTAAGGCGCATAGTTTCGCAAAGTTCCAAATTGCGAACGGCGGTAATATCAAGTTTCATAAACTTGCCGCCTGTGTAAACATTAACCCTGTTTACCGAAATTTGACCGTTAACGCCCGTTTCGTATAAATATTCAAGCACCGCACCAAAAGCAGCACTTTCGGCGCTGTCTTTAACCAAGCCAATATTTTCAACGCTTATTGTGTTAAAGTGATTTAAGATTAGTTCTTCGGTGTTAGAAAAAACAAAACTTTTTGCATCTCGCACGGTAATCATACCGTCAAAATATTTTTCAAGATATTCAAAAACTGCGGGAAGTTTAATTTTAAAATCATCGCTTATAAGAATTTCTTTTGGAGCAAAACGTGAAATTTCATCCAAAAGTGCAATGCTTGTTTTGTCATTTGCAACATAAGTTGCGTGACATTCACCCGTTGAAGCATCGGTAAAGCAAAGACCGATTTCACCACCGCAAATTGCGATAGCCGCAAGGTAGTTGTTTCTTCCCTCGTCAAGCATGCTGTCTTCCATAACGGTGCCGGGGGTAATGGTGCGGATAACATCACGCTTAACTATTCCCTTTGCGGTGGCTGGATTTTCAACCTGCTCACAAATTGAAACCTTATAGCCCTTTTCAACAAGGCGTGCAATATATGCTTCACAGCTGTGGAAGGGCACGCCGCACATTGGGGCGCGTTCCTCCATACCGCAGTCCTTACCGGTTAAAACTAAATCCAATTCTTGAGAAGCCTTTTTGGCATCTTCGAAAAACATTTCATAAAAGTCACCCACGCGGAAAAACAGTATACTGTCTTCGTGCTGTGCTTTAATGTCATTATACTGTCGCATCATTGGTGATAATTCTGCCATTTTAAACTTCCCTTCCTAAAATTTTAATATTTTATTAGTGACAACCGCCACAGGTTGCACAGCTGCCTGTACAAGCGTCGTGTGTTTCACAGGTTGCGGGGTCTTCACCGTCAAGTGATTTTGAAATTATTGTGTTAACTTCGTTTACTAATTGATCAAGCATTGCCTTTGCGGTGTTATATTCCACCATTGAAGGACTTGCCATAACATTGCCATAAATTTCGCGAAGTTCTTCATTAAGCTTTTTAACAAGCCCGTCATCTTTGTTTTCATCGCTTACGGCTTTTTCAAGCTCCATTCTCTTAATGTTAAATTCGCCAATAGCGTTTTGTAAATCAGTATCAGCATCGTTTGCAAGGCGTGCCTTTGCAAAACGAACAAAGCGTTCATCTGCCTGAATTGCTTTACCAAGTTCTCTTGTTACTTCAATAACATCCATTTTAAATACCTCTTTTTTAAAAATTAAATTATTTCACCGTAAAGGCCGTTTTCATATCCTAAAACCTTTACGCTTACAAACTGACCAAGCAGATTTTCATCTGCCTTAAATTCAATAACGGCAGTACCGTTTGTGTGACCTGTCATATAACCATCTCGACTGCCAAAGTCATCACACAAAACGCGGTATGTGTTGCCGATATATTTGTTTATATTTTGTTTTGCAATTTCTTCTTGCAATTTTAAAAGCTCGTCAAACCATTTGCCCTTTTCTTCACGGGTTATGGGGTCGTCCATCACGGCGGCGGGTGTGCCGTTTCGTTTTGAATAAATGAAAGTAAACAAAGATGCAAATTTCACCTTTTCAACAAGAGTTAAGGTTTCTTTAAAATCTTCATAGCTTTCCCCGGGGAAGCCAACAATAATATCACTTGTTAAATCGACATACTCCAAACGTTCTTTGGCGTTTTCAATAAGGGTTAAATAACTTTCGCGATCGTAATAACGGTTCATTAGTTTTAAAATTTTACTGCTGCCACTTTGGAAAGGCAAATGTAAATGGCGACTAACCTTTTTGCAGTCCCTTATAGTGTCCAAAAGTTCAACCGTGCAGTCTTTGGGGTGAGAAGTCATAAACCTTATAACAAATTCACCTTCGACATCGTTTAGCATACGAAGTAATTTTGCAAAATTTACGCCGTGGTCACAGCCCTTACCGTAAGAGTTTACATTTTGACCCAAAAGGGTTATGTCCTTAACGCCGTTTTTAACCATTTCTTTAAATTCGGCAAGAATTTTTTCCGGCTCGCGTGAACGCTCTCTTCCCCTTACATAAGGCACGATACAGTAGGTGCAAAAATTGTTGCACCCGTACATAATGGGAAGCCAACCCTTAAATGTACCATCACGCTTAATTGGGATTTCTTCAACAATGGTGTTATTATCCATTGAAAGTTCGAAAATGCGGGGCGAGCCCGAAAGGCGTTTGTATAAAAATTCAGGCAAACGGTGAGAAACGTGTGTACCCATTACAATATCAACATAAGGATAACTTCTTTTAAGTTTTTGGGCAATGTGTTCTTGTTGTGACATACAACCGCACACCGCCACAATAGTATTTGGTCTTTCGGCTTTAATCCGTTTGGTCATACCCACATTGCCGAAAACGCGCATTTCGGCGTGTTCACGTACGGCGCAGGTGTTGAAAATGATGAAGTCGGCCTCGTTCATTTCATCAGTTATATCATAACCACATTCCGACAGCATACCCTTTAAGCGTTCGCTGTCGCTTACATTTTGTTGACAGCCAAAGGTTATAACACACGCTTTTGGTGTTGCGCCATATATATTTAAAGCAAGGTCGCGCACCCTTTTGGTGTAGGCGGTTTGCTCCGAAAAATCAGTAGTAATTGCAAAGTTTCTCAATAAGAATATTTCTCCTTAATTTATAATCAATTTATTATACTATATATTTAATAATATTGCAAGTAAAAAGCCCGATGAATTTTCATCGGACTTTAAAAAATTATTCGTTATTTTCGTGGTTTAAAAATTCGTCAATGTTATAGCGTGGTCTGCCCTTTGTTTCAAGGTAAATTTTGCCGATATACTGGCCCACAACACCGATTGAAAAAAGTTGAACACCACCCAAAAACCAAATAGAAATCATAAGAGATGGCCAACCGCCGCCTGCATTGCGGAAAAAATAAGAAATTAAAACATAGCAAAGCGCCAAAAACGAGCAAAGCATTATAAGAAGCCCCAAAGCCATAATAAACTTCATTGGGCGAATGCTGAAAGAGGTTATGCCCTCCCACGCGAATTTAATCATCTTTTTAGGTGAATATTTGGTTTTACCCGCGGTGCGCTTTTGCCTTTTATAATAAACACAGTCGGTTTTATATCCAAGTTCGGTAACAATACCCCTTAAAAACAAATTGCGTTCGGTATATTTTAAAAGTTGTTTTGTGGCACGGCGACTTAAAAGGCGGAAATCGGCGTGATTATTAACCGTTTTAACACCTAAAAAGTGCATAAATTTATAGAAAAGTTCGGCAGTTATGCGTTTTAAAAAACTGTCACTTTTGCGGTCGGACCGCACACCATAAACAATGTCGCAACCATTTTCAAACTTTTCAATCATTTCTTCAATAACAAAGATATCATCTTGCAAATCGGCATCAATTGTTATGGTTATATCACATAAATCAACAACCGATTCAAGCCCCGCAACAAGCGCATTTTGATGACCTGCATTTTTAGCAAGCAATACACCGCAAACGTGATTATATTTTTGGTGGGCGGCGGTGATTAACTGCCTTGTATCATCATTACTGCCGTCATCTACAAACACAATCCCGCTGTTTTTAGCAATTTTTTGCCTTTTAATAAGGTCAAAAAGCAGATTCGAAAGTTGTTCTAATGTGTTTTCAAAAACTTCTTGCTCGTTAAAGCAAGGAACAATTATCATTAAGCGTTTCATCTTAACACCTCACCTAAACATTATACCGCCAATTTATCATAAGGTCAATAGAAAAAAGGCACTTAAAAAGTGCCTTTTTTAGATTTATCCAATAGCGTTATTTGAACCAACCGTAATAGTTGTTGTGTAATATCTTCCGCCACGGTAAATTTTAGCGCTTACCTTTTGGTTTGGCTTTAAATCATTAACCAAATCGCCAAATGCAGTATAATCTTTAACTGTTTTACCGTTAAATTCTGTTATAATATCACCCTTGCGAAGACCCGCTTCATAAGCAGGACTACCGCTATAAACGCTTAAAACAACCGCACCTGCGGGATAACCGTACTTTTTAAGAATTTCTTCGGTGTATTTTTCACTTAAAGTAATGCCAATATACGGCTCGGGCGAATTTTCTTTTGCAATGATTTTATCACAAATTTCTATTGTGGTGTTAGAAGGTATAGCAAAGCCCATACCCTCAAATTCCTCTGACACAATTTTCGAACTGTTGATACCCACCAATTTACCTGTTGCATCAACAAGCGCGCCACCCGAATTACCGGGGTTGATTGCGGCGTCGGTTTGAATAAGCTTAATGTCAGAATCGCTTGAAACAACGCGGTTTAAACCGCTAATAACACCATAGGTTACGCTGTCCATAAATTCAAGACCGCCGGGGTTGCCAACAGTTATAACATACTGACCTACCTTAACCTTGTCAGAATCGGCAATTTCAATTACAGGAAGCCCCGTAACATTTATTTTTATAACCGCCAAGTCAGCTGAAATGTTATAGCCAACAACCGTTGCAGTGTAAGCATTTTCGGCTTTTGTGTCCAAAAATACTTCAATTTTTGTGCTTTGACGGTTTGTGACAGCGTCAGCAATAACATGATAGTTAGTGATTATATAACCGTTTTCTTTGTAAATAACACCGCTACCCTCACCTTTCGAGTCTTGATTACCGAAAAAGTTTGTAACCGATGTAGTAGTTCGAATCCCTACAACACTAGGTGTCACCTTTGTTGCAACCGCTTCCACAACCGAAAGCGCCTGCTCTTCAACACTTATATTAACAGTGTTATTCTCTAAATCCAAATGCTCGGTCGGGGTATGCTCATCCTGTCCCCAAAAATATGCAGTTGTAATGGTTGCACTAACAACACCAACCGTACAGGCAACTATTGCCGCCACCACAACCGTTAAAAAGCTAAACTTTGGTCTGCTTTTTTGGGGTTTAGGTTGATAAGGCGGTGTATATTGTGTATTGTTAAAATCGGTATTATTATAATTAAAATCGTTCACGAAATCACTCCTTATTTTTCAAATATAGTATAAATATATTTCGAAAAATTTATGAAAATATGAATAAAAAGTAAATTTACTTAGACAAATAAATCAGCAAAACCGTAATATCGGCAGGGCTAACACCCGAAATACGTGACGCTTGGCCGATATTTGTTGGTCTAATTTTGTTAAGCTTTTCGGTTGCTTCAAGTCGAAGTCCCGTAATTTTTTCATAACAAATGTCTTTGGGAATTAACTTATTTTCAAGGCGAAGCATTTCGTTAATTTGGGCTTGTTGACGGGCAATATAACCTTCATACTTAATTTCGGTTTCCACCTTTTCACAAACCGCATCCGAAAGAACGGGTCTTTCAATATCAAAAGGTGCCAAATCTTTATAACAAAGTTGTGGGCGTTTTACAAGGTCGGCAAGGCGCATACCCGTTGTCATGGCTGTTGTTCCTTTTTCTTCCAAAAGCGAATTTAACGCTTCGCTCGGGCCCATAAATGTGGAATTAAGGCGTTCAATTTCGGTCTGTTTTTGTTCAGTTCTCTTAACAAATTCATCATAAACTTCTTGTGAAATAAGCCCTAATTTATAACCTATCGGCATAAGGCGTTCGTCAGCGTTATCCTGCCTTAAAACAAGGCGGTATTCGCTGCGTGAAGTCATCATTCTGTAAGGGTCTGCGCAGCCCTTTGTCACCAAATCATCGATTAAAGTGCCAATATACGATGATGCACGGGAAAGCACAAGCGGTTCTTTGCCCTGCACCTTTAAAGCAGCGTTTATACCCGCAATCAAACCCTGTGCAGCGGCTTCCTCATAACCTGAAGAGCCGTTAAAC
>JAZSNW010000137.1:0-4430 GCA_045536615.1 Acutalibacteraceae bacterium
AAAATCCCGACACGCTGCTTATAATAACATCTGACCACGAAACCGGCGGTGTTTTGAAACCGACAGGCAATGAAAAATATTTAAACGACCTTTGTACAACCTCAAGTCACACAGCCACCGATGTAAAGGTATTTGCGGTGGGTAAGGGCGGTGAATATTTTAAAGATAAAACTGTTGACAACACCGATATTGCAAAATTTTTAATTGAGGCAATAAAAGGGTGATGCTTTTTATATCACTCGAACTTTAAAATAAAAACAGGAGAATATATATGATTAAAAGAGAGTCTAATATAGATTTGTTCCGAATAATAGCAACCGTGTTTGTAATTGTATTACATGTATTGGGACAAGGCGGGATTCTGCAAAATTCACAGAATTGTGTGGCATATTATGTTGCTTCTTTCTTGCAAATTTCTGCTGTTTGCGCAGTTAATTGCTTTGCATTAATAAGCGGGTATTTAATGGTAAATAAAAATATAAAGTTAAAAAGCATAATCGGCCTGTGGCTTCAAGTTGCGTTTTATTCGGTTGTGTTTACTGCGTTGTTTTTTGCTTTTATGCCCGAAACTAGAACTATAAAGAATTTGGTGGTTGCATTTTTCCCGATTATAAGCAGAAGATGGTGGTACATATCATCTTACTTTGCAATGTTCTTTTTCATACCATTTTTAAATACGGCAATAAACAATATCTCAAAGCAAACATACACAAAATTTTTATTGGTTATTTTAATTGGCATATGCGTAGTTGGTTGCATCAGTCCAATAGATGCATTTGTGCTTAACAACGGTTATTCGGCAATTTGGCTTATTATTGTTTATTTGTTTGGCGCATATATCAAGAAATACGAGTTAAGCAAAAAAATAACAGCATTAAAAGGTCTAATCGGTTTTTTTGTTATGATTTTATTAACCTTTTTAAGCAAAGTTATAATTTCTATTTTAACTTATATTGTGTTGGGCGAAGCAAAATATGATGGTATATTCATTTCTTATGTGTCAATAACAATTTTCCTTGCGGCGGTATTTTTGTTTTTGTTCTGCCTAAATATAAAGGTTGGCAGCTTTGCATCAAAACTTATTTTCTTTATTTCTCCCGTATCGTTAGGTGTTTACCTAATCCATGTACATCCACTGGTGTTCGATTTCATAATGAAAGATGCCTTTGCCTTGCTTACGCATAAGTCGGTTTTGATTATGCTTTTGGGTATATTGGCTGCAACTGTTTTAATATTTGTGGTGTGCGCGGTAATTGAACTAATTAGAATACAGCTTTTCAAGCTGGTTAGGATTAATAAGTTATGCGAATTTGCGGATAAAAAAGTTAATACCATTTATTTAAAGGTTTTTGAAAGGTAAAGAAAACAGCGAAGTGAAATACTTCGCTGTTTTTGTTTTTGTTCAACTAACCTATCGGCACGGCTGATAGTTATGATTTGATTTAGAATACCTCGTCCTTTGTATTGAAAAATACAGGTGGATTTTCTTTATTATATGTAATAAGACTTACAACCACAATTAACAACGCGCTAACCAAAAGGCCGGGGATAACTGCAGAAATTCCAAAAGGACTGCCGAGAACATACTGCCAAACTATATTGGCTATGATACCGCCAAAAGCGCCCGAAACAACACCGGCTTTTGTTGCCTTTTTCCAAAATAGCGTGGCCACCGTTGGACAGGCCATACCTGAAGAATAAAAGCCCCAAACCAGCATCAATAAATCGTATGCGCTCTTCATCCATAAAGCTAAAACTAATGCTATACCACCAGCAACCAAACAAGCTATTCTACCACAATTTAATTCCTGCTTCGTGGTCATATTCGGTTTAATTACCTTCATAAAATCAGAAGTGAAGTGTTGCATAGAGCAAAGCAACTGTGAGTCGCCGGATGACATAGAAACCGCTAACATTGCAGCTATTGTAAGACCTATTAATCCCTTTGGTAAAACGGTCATAACCAATGCGGGAACGGTATAGTCATAGCTTGGGAATTGTTCGCTCAAGTTAGGGAGAATAACTAATGCTGCAAATGCAATAAATATGCAAAGGAATATGGTTGCACCATATATGCAATAACCAACAATCATACCTTTTTTGGCTGTGCCCGAAGTTTTTGCAGCAAATGCTCTTTGCCAAATTGGAGGATTGCACGCAACTATGGCGAAGTTAGTGATCATTGCACCTATAATAGCTGTATCAAAATTCCAATTAAGATGTGTGGCTGGGATAGAGTTTTTAATTGTTTCCCAACCGCCAGCATCAAAAATACCTTTTATAGGAAGCAACAAATAAATTAAAGCTACCAAGAGAATTGCTTGTATTACGTCTGTCCAAACAACACTGTATAAGCCCGCAAACAAAACATATACAATAAAAATTGCGGTTGCAAAAATCGCTGCTGTCTCATAAGAAATGCCAAGTGATTCGCCGCCCATAATGCTGAAAACGGTGGAACATCCCGAAATTTGTGTTGCAACACTGGCACCCATGCCTATAGAACAAATTATACCAATTATTGCTTGGATACTCTTACCATAACGGGCACCAAATAATTGTGGCAAGGTAGAAACATGGTATTTCTTACCTATTTTAGCTATTTTCGGGAAGGCAAAGCCCATTAAAAACATTGCAAATAAGTAGGGAAGTGCCATTGTAACACCGGCCAAGCCCTTTTGATAAATTGTGCCTGTGCGTCCTAACATTGCCGCACCACCTATGGTGGTTGCTGCTATACTACAAGCAATTGGGAAAAATCCCAGAGATTTTCCGGCGAGGAAGTAGTCATCTGAATTGCGAATTTTTTTAGTGAATAAAAATCCTATCGCTAACATTCCAAGCAAATAAACAATAACTACGCACCAATCTAGTGCAGAAACATTAAACATTTTATAACCTCCTATATATACTTAAAATAACATATTGCTGTCAAATTTTGAGACTATCATATTTTCCCCCTGCGTATTTAATACCTTATATGTGTTGTATATCATTTCTATACATTCGGACTGCGGCTGTCCAAATGGTATAAATAATCCGAATGCCGCAACGCGTTGGCTAATATCACCTTTACCCTCGATTTTCTCGCCCACGCCTATAATTTGGCGTCCGTAGACAATGTTGGGATGGGCCATTATCTCATCAAACCCTACAATCTTATCAATTACGCCGGCTTTTACTGAAATAGTAATAAGTAATGCTGTGCCATTGTTTAGTTTGTAAGCATCCTTGATATTTCCAATACAAATTTTCGTATCGCCTGTCAAAGCAAAACTAATGAGCGATTTAACCGTATCGAATCCGGTGGCCTTTTTCAAAATTAAATCATAATCGCCACCTGGCATTCGTAAGGCCGGGTCGTAATATCTCACCGTGTCTCCGTCAATAAATCCTTGTAAAAATACGGGTCCGTACTTTATACCAAGCGATTTAATCATTTCAACAACTTTTGGAATCACATTTTTTTCAAATTGCGGATAAAAAGCTGACGGCAAGCGTGTGCAAATAACCTGTTTTTGCAAATTATCTTCTGGTGAACCCAAAAAACGATCGCCCAATTTGACCAAATAAGGTTGGCCATCAATCACAAAAAATGCAGAGCCGATATCTTGCTTGCCACACATGTATTTTTCACATATAAAATCATTATCGTTTGAGTTTTCTCTTGCTGTAGCAATAGCTTTTATACACTCTTCCTTGTTATAACATATCGATTGACCTCTTGAGCCCCTGCTAATATTTGGTTTAACAAATACAGGGTAGTCAACCCTATCGTTTAATATGTCATTTTCATCATATTCCGGTATAACATCAACCCCGTGCTTTATACAAAAGTCCTTAAAGTTTCTCTTGTTGGTCATTATTTCAAACTGCTCGCCCGTAGCATAGCATGGAAGGTTTAATTGTTGGCAAATTTTTTGGTATGGTTTTTGGGCGGGGTCGATACAAAAATTTAAAACGCCATCGACATTCTTTTCTTTGCATAGTCTTACTATTTCATCTATGTCGGTAATGCTATACATCCACGATTCATCGGCCAACTTTTTAGCGGGAGAGTCTGGTAAATAATCCGATACAATAGTGTATATACCCATTTCCTTGGCCGCTTTGACAACCTTATTATGCACGCCTGCGCCGGCAAGTATTAATAACTTTTTACCACTGAAATTCATAACTTTAAATCCCCGTTCTTCGTGTTAATAAGCATAAGAAACCATAGAAAGCGTTGCTAAAAGTGAAAGTATTACGGAAATAATTTTTTCATTTTGTTTTCACTTTTGAAAATTATTTGTTGTAAAATATTTTGTAAATTGACTTTGTTTACTTATTTATAGATTGTGCATTTACAACCTCACCGCATTCGACATAGGCCCAATCCCGCATAATTACATTTTTATCTATAGTGGCACCGCTTGAAATAATACAGC
>JAZSNW010000049.1:0-3980 GCA_045536615.1 Acutalibacteraceae bacterium
TTTTAACATAACGGGCTTTTTGAGTGGGAAAGCACCGCTGTGCGAAACATCGCTTAAATCCAATGAATACTCAAGAGGATATGATGAATGTTCATTGACAAAAATGTGTTTTAAATCAATAATCATACTTCCACCTCTATCGTCGCAAAGACTATTATATATATTTATAACGCTTTTGTCAAGGTTTTATTTGTAAAAAAATAGCTAAAAAACAGTTAAAACACACCCCGAGTTTATAACAATTCAACCCAAGGTGTGTTTATTTGTGTATTTGCTTTTAATTAATTGCAAACCTCTGCAAAGTCGAATATCTTCTTGGGAAGTTCTTCCTTGTCAGCAGAAACAGTGAAAATAAATTCAACATCTTCGATTTTAGAAATTCTTTCAAAGAAATCAGCCAACTCATCAAAATCTCTGCCACCGATACGGAGAGTAGCATCGCCAAAGATGTGAGTAATGTCGTGGTTGCCTGCTTTAATACCGGCAATCATGCCATAGTATTCATCATAACCGTTAATGCCATAGGTGTCAGTATCAACAAGTCTTGCCTTATATTTAATGGAATAGATAAGAGCGTCGCTTTTTTCGATACATACAACATTGCCAAGACTTGTGTCAGCAGCAGTGTTTACCATATCTGCCAATAATTTAGTTTTGCCCGAGCCCTTTTTTCCGATAATGATTTTAATCATTTGTAACAACTCCTTTTTTATATAACTGCCAAAAGGCAGTAATTTCTAAAATTATTTATTAAGTCTTGCTTCAAGTTCGGCCTTTTGTGCTTCGAAACCGGGTTTGCCAAGAAGTGCAAACATATTCTTTTTATAACTTTCAACACCGGGTTGGTCAAAAGGATTAACACCAAGCATATAACCCGAAATTGCACATGCCTTTTCGAAGAAGTAGATAAGCATACCAAGGTTTTCTTCATCGGGTTTTGAAACCTTAATTTCAAGGTTAGGAACGCCACCGTCGGTGTGAGCCAAAACAGTACCTTCAAATGCCTTTTGGTTTACAAATGACATTGTCTTGCCTGCAAGGAAGTTAAGGCCGTCGCCGTCGTCTGCTTCTTTTTCAATGGTTACATCGGCAAAACTTTCGCCAAATGTAACAACTGTTTCAAACATTAAACGGGCACCATCTTGAACATATTGACCCATAGAATGCAAATCAGTAGAGAAGATAACTGATGCGGGGAAAAGACCCTTGTTATCCTTACCTTCGCTTTCGCCGAAAAGTTGCTTAAACCATTCAGCCATCATAGTAAAGCGGGGTTCATAACTTACTAAAAGTTCAACCGATTTACCCTTGCGATAAAATGCGTTGCGAAGAGCAGCGTAAAGATAACAATCATTTTCGTAAAGGTTTTCGTTGTTATATTGAACCATTGCTTTTGCGGCGCCTGCCATTAAAGCATCAATATCAGCACCGGCTGCAGCAATTGGCAAAAGACCAACCGCGGTGAGAACCGAGAAACGACCACCCACATCATCCGGCACAACAAAGCATTCATAACCTTTTTCATCGGCCAACTTTTTAAGAGTGCCGCGTGCCTTGTCAGTTGTGCAGTAAATACGCTTTGCAGCTTCTTCTTCGCCATAGCGTTCTTCCAAAAGTTTTCTGAAAACGCGAAAAGCGATTGCAGGTTCGGTTGTGGTGCCTGATTTTGAAATAATATTAACTGAAACGCGTTTACCTTCGCAAAGTTTTAACATATCATCAAGGTAAGAACCGCTGATGTTGTTACCTGCAAAATAAATTTCGGGAACGCCGTTTCTTAAATTGTTATAATATGGTCCCTTTAAAAATTCGATAGCAGCACGTGCGCCAAGGTAAGAACCGCCAATACCGATAACAATTAAAACGTCGGTATCCTCTTTAATTTTTTCTGCCGCTTTTTTAATGCGGGCAAATTCTTCTTTATCATAGTCAGTGGGAAGTGTAACCCAACCTAAAAAGTCGTTACCCAAACCGATTTTTTCGTTAACTGTTTTGTGTGCAGCGGCCACCTGTGTTTCTAAACCTTTAAGGTCGTTTGCACGGATAAAATCGGTTGCGAATGATGAATTAAATTTAATAGACATTGCTTTTCACCTTTTAAAGATACTCTTTTTTATTATTTTACTATATTTTGCCGCCTTTTTCAAGGGTAAATATCATTATTTACAAAAAAATCACAAAGTTAATAAACCGTTTAAAATCCATTTGAATGTTATCCACAAATTTAGGCGCTTTACATCCTCTTTTGCGACAATTTTTATGCTTCCAACCGATTTTTCGCCCACAAAAACTTCACATTCGCCAATAGTATCACCCTTTTTGATCGGTGCGGTAACTTCCTTTTTAAAATTCAGCTTTTGAGTTATGCCCTTTGCCTCGCTTTTAGGCAAAAGCAGGTTGAGTTTTCCATCGGCAGTAACACCGACATTTTTCAAAACGCCTTTTTTAACATCAACCGTTTCACTACCTTTTAAATCGGCTTCAATTTCAAAAAAACTGTAATTTGCAAAACCATAATCCAAAAGCTTTTTCGCTCCGTTAAACCTTTCATCGCTTGTTTCACCCGACATTACCACCGCAACAAGCTCCATACCGTCACGCTCGGCCGTTGCTGAAAGGCAATAGCCCGCGGTGCTTGTTGTGCCGGTTTTAAGACCTGTTGTGCCTTTATAAAACCTAACGAGCTTATTAGTGTTTACAAGCTCACTTTCACCATCACGAAGGGTATCCATCCAAACTGTTGAATAATCCTTTATAAGTTGGTGCTTTATAAGCTCACTTGATGCAACCGCCACATCGTGCGCCGAGGTTAAATGCCCGTCAGCATCCAAACCCGTGCAATTTATAAAAGTTGTGTTTGTCATACCAAGCTCTTTCGCGCGGGAATTCATTAAAGCGACAAAGCCCTCTTCACTGCCGGAAATAAGTTCCCCAAGCGCCACACAAGCATCATTTGCTGAAGCAATAACCGTTGCTTTTAAAAGTTCGTGAACTGTCATTGTTTCGTTTGGTTCAAGCCATATTTGTGAACCACCCATACTGCAAGCGTGTTCACTTGCGGTCACCACAGTTTCAAGGGTTATGTCCTGTCGGTCAATGGCTTCCATAACAAGTAACAACGACATTATTTTGGTTATTGATGCCGGCGCCAATTTTTCATCGCTGTTGCTTTCATACAAAATTGTGCCGGTTTTTGGTTCCATTAAAATAACCGACTTTGCCTTTATATCAAGTTTTTGACCGATAGCGGCATTATTAACTGCGGTATCGATTGGCACATTTATATCGCTTAAATCACACTCGCTTGAAACTGTTGCCCCAAAAACTGTGGTAGCAAATAAAGAAACCATTAAAATAAAACTTAAAAAAATCTTAAAAAACTTAAACAAAAAAGCACACCCTTTTATATCATCTATAAAAGGATATGCCCTTAAATTTTATTCTATGCCGCCAACAATTACGCCGCCGCCAACAACCATATCACCGTCATAAAAAACGGCCGCTTGTCCGGCACTTGGCGCACGCTGTGGCTCGTTAAATTCCACCAAAACACCGTTTTTATACGGCTTTATAACCGCAGGTTGTTCGGTGTGGCGATAACGAAGTTTGCAGCACACTTTCATCTCATTTTCCAAGGTGTCAAAAGGAATAAAATTCACATTTTCAACATAAACCTTGTTGTAAAAAAGGTGTTCTTCATCCCCAATTACCACTTGGTTTGTTTTTGGGTTTTTGCTTATTACAAATGCAGGTTTGCCAAGCGCTATTCCAAGACCTTTCCTTTGTCCGATAGTATAACGAATAACGCCCTTGTGTTTACCCAAAACTTTACCGTTTACATCAAGATAATCGCCAACGCTTGACACAAAACTTGCTGTTTTTTCAATAAAAGCAGCATAATCTCCGTCGGGCACAAAGCAAATATCCTGACTGTCTTTTTTGTTGGCATTTGACAAATTAAGCGAATTAGCAACCTCGCG
>JAZSNW010000148.1:0-8364 GCA_045536615.1 Acutalibacteraceae bacterium
AGTTTATTGGCAATTCTCTTATCCTCTGCACCTGTAAGGTGTCCGTCATAAGTAAAGGTACGTACTATGGGAAGATTGTGTCGAAGACCTACCTCAAAGTCGTTGGGGTCGTGGGCGGGTGTAATTTTAACAACGCCTGTACCCTTTGTCATATCTGCATGTTCGTCGCATACAATAGGAATTTCTTTATTAAGTAAAGGCAAAATTACATGGCAGCCGTGAAGATGCTTGTATCTTTCGTCATCCGCATTGATAGCAACGGCAGTATCACCAAGCATTGTTTCGGGACGGGTTGTTGCGAGTTCAAGCTTTTCGCCTGTTTCCTTAACTGTATAAAGAAGATGCCAAAAGCTACCGTCCTTTTCTTCATATTCAACTTCAGCATCGGAAATTGATGTGTTGCAGTACGGGCACCAGTTAACCATACGGTTACCACGGTAAATTAAGCCCTTTTCATAAAGGCGAACAAAAACTTCATTTACGGCTTTATTACAACCCTCGTCAAGAGTAAAGCGTTCACGGTCCCAGTCACAAGAAGAGCCAAGCTTTTTAAGCTGTTCAATAATTCTTCCACCGTATTGCTTTTTCCATTCCCAAGCACGCTCTAAAAATCCGTCACGGCCAATGTCTTCTTTCGAAACACCTTCCTCGCGCATTTTTTCAACGATTTTTGCTTCGGTAGCGATGGACGCGTGGTCAGTACCGGGAAGCCACAAAGTGTCAAAGCCCTGTATACGCTTAAAGCGGATTAAAATATCCTGCAAAGTGTTGTCAAGTGCGTGACCCATGTGAAGCTGACCTGTAATGTTTGGTGGCGGAATTACGATTGTAAAAGTATCCTTACCTTCTTCGCATTTAGCGTGGAAATATTTTCCCTTAAGCCATTCGGCATATATCCTATCCTCAACTTCTTTGGGGTCGTATTGCTTTGCCAATTCTTTTGCCATAATTAAAAACTCCAATTTGTATAAATTACGATTTTTCGGTTAAATTATAATTGTCGGTTATTTTAAAAAACACAGCGTTTGCATTTTTTACCGACAAAAAGCCGTCCGCAATAGTGGGCGGTTTTTTATTTTAGCATAAAACCCTATTTAATGCAATATATAAATTATATTATAATCACAAATCAAACATAGCTTGTTCTGCGGTGCCGGTGGGCATTTTTTGTCCGGCGGCGGGTAGGTTGCGGGTGCGATAGCGGTGTTCGCTGTCTAAAGTTCCCTTTTCATAAAGTGAAACTTCGCTTATTCGCTGACCTTTCTTTTGTGTCATAACCGCAACGCCACCGTTATCCTTTGTGGTTTTTGCGGGGATAGCTGCAGTATTCACAATTAACATTCTGCCGTTTGTAGATTTAAGCAAAATATCACATTCTTCCCTGACAAACAAAATTGTATGAATAGGATATTTTTCAGAATATGCTTTAATAAGTTTTTTGCGGTTAGTTTTGGTAACATATGATTCAAGCGGAACACGTGAAATTTTGCCGTTTTCAAACACAAAAACCATGTAACCCTTGTAATCATTGGTTTCAACCATATAAATGGCATTTTCACCTTCGTCAAATTCAAGTTTTGACGGGATATAATCACCCAAAACACTTGCTTTTGAATCAGCAAAATCAGCAGTTTTGGTTTTATAAACCTGCGCTTTGTTACTAAAGAACAATAACTCTGCCGCGTTGGTGGATTCAATTGTTTGGGTAATAAAGTCCCCTTCTTTAAGTTTTTGCTCACCACTCATACGAAGTGACTGTGGTGTAATCTTCTTAAAGTAACCGTCGTTAGTAAAGAACAATGAAACAGGTGAATTATCAACTTCCACTTCAACGCTGTCAACCGCTTCGGTTTCGGCGCTGATGATTTGGGTTTTACGGTCACGACCGTATTTGTCAATAACCGTTTCAAGTTCTTTGATAATAATGCGTTTAAGCTTTGTTTTGGAAGCCAAAATGCTTTCCATCTCTTCAATTTCTTTAATAAGGTTTTCAATATCAGCAGTGCGCTTTAAAATATATTCGCGGTTTAGGTGGCGAAGTTTAATTTCCGCAACATATTCGGCCTGAATTTCATCAATGCCAAAACCAATCATAAGGTTTGGCACAACCTCGGCTTCCTGCTCGGTTTCTCTTACAATTTTAATAGCTTTATCAATGTCTAAAAGAATCTTTTCAAGACCTTTTAAAAGGTGCAAACGGTCTTTTGCTTTTGAAAGTTTGAAGTAAACCCTGCGGCGCACACATTCTTCACGATATGCCACCCATTCAGAGATAACTTCTTTAACACCCATAACGCGAGGTGAACCCGCAATAAGAATGTTGAAATTGCAAGAAAAACTGTCTTCAAAAGGTGTCATTTTAATGATTTTCTTCATCAACTTATCGGGGTCAACGCCGCGCTTTAAGTCAATGGTAATTTTAAGACCTTCCAAATCGGTTTCATCACGAATATCGTTAATTTCGGTAATCTTTTTAGCTTTTACAAGTTCGACTACCTTTTCAATAATCTGCTCGCAAGTAGTTGTGGGCGGAATTTCGGTAATATCGATACAGTTGGCCGATTTATCATAGGTGTAAACACCCCTTACTTTAAAACTGCCACGGCCTGTTTCATAAATCTTTTCCATATCACTGCGGCTGTACAGAAGCTGACCGCCAATGGGGAAATCGGGGGCTATTAGTGTATCGGCAACATTGATTTCATCATCTTTTATATAAGCAATGGTGGTTTCGCAAACTTCTTTTAAATTAAAAGGGCAAATTGAACTTGCCATACCTGCCGCAATACCCATATTAGCGTTAACAAGTATTGTTGGGAAAGTAACAGGAAACAACACCGGTTCTTTCATTGTAGCGTCATAGTTATCCACAAAATCAACCGTGTCTTTGTCAATATCGGCAAAAAGTTCGGCTGCAATGGGGGCAAGTTTTGCTTCGGTATAACGCGAAGCCGCATAAGCCATATCGCGTGAATATGCCTTACCGAACGAGCCCTTTGAAGCAACAAATGGATGCAAAAGTGCCTCGTGCCCCTCTGACAAACGCACCATTGTTTCGTAAATAGCGGCGTCGCCGTGGGGGTTAAGCTGCATAGTACGACCAACGATATTAGCCGATTTAATAGTTTTGCCGTTTAAAAGCCCCATCAAATACATTGTGTAAAGCAATTTACGGTGTGACGGCTTAAAACCGTCAATTTCGGGAATTGCACGGGACACAATAACGCTCATTGCATAGGGCATAAAGTTAGAGGTAATAGTTTCGGTAACGGGACTTTCAACTATTGTACCTGCACCCGCAATAAAAGCGTTGGCAGTAGTTTTCTTTTTAGGGGCATCCTGCCCCTTCTTTTTTCTTGGTGCCATATAAAAATTCTCCAAATTTTTAAAGTAATAGGTAAGAAGTAAGAGTGAAGAAGTATGGTGTGTTGCGTTGCAACACGTCGGCGCAGCCGACACAGTAACTATTCACTATTCACTCTTCACTGCTGATGCAACGCATTAGCTAATGTCAGCTTCGTCAATGTAAAGATATCCGTTTTCTGAAATATAATCTTTTCTGCCCTGTAAATTGTCGCCGAGCAGCAAATCGAACATTTCAGAAGTTCTTTCGGCATCCTCAGGGAGCACCTTAATAAGTCGGCGGGTGTCAGGGTTCATAGTGGTTAAGTTCATCATATCGGGTTGGTTTTCACCAAGACCTTTTGAACGCTGTAAATCGTACTTTTCATCCCCGATTTTTTCCAAAATTTCACGTTTTTCATTTTCGTCATAGGCAAAATAGGTCATTTTTTTGGTGTTAATTTCATAAAGCGGAGTTTCCGCAATATAAACCTTGCCTTCGCTTATAAGGGTTGGCATTAAGCGGTAAATCATTGTTAAAATAAGGGTGCGGATATGGAAGCCGTCGACATCGGCATCGGTACAAATAATAATCTTATTCCACCTTAAATTGCCAAGGTCAAAAGTTGAAAGGCCCTTATTTGCTTTTGACTTAACTTCAACACCGCAACCAAGAACTTTAAGTAAATCGGTAATAATTTCGCTTTTAAAAATTTTATCATATTCAGCTTTTAAACAGTTAAGAATTTTACCTCTCACCGGCATAATTGCTTGGAAAGCGGCGTCACGCGCCAACTTACAAGAACCCAAAGCCGAGTCACCCTCAACTATATAAAGCTCACGCTCACTTACATCACGGCTGCGGCAATCAACAAACTTTTGAACACGGTCAACCATTGAATTATTGGTGGCAAGTGTCTTTTTAAGGTTTATTCTTTCCTTTTCGCTGCGTTCACGACTGCGTTTATTAACAAGCACTTGGTCGGCAATTTTGTCAGCTTCTGCCTTGTTTTCTATAAAATAAACTTCTAACTGGTGGCGTAAAAAGTCAACTATTGCTTCATAAATAAACTTATTTGTAATTGACTTTTTGGTTTGGTTTTCGTAAGAGGTCATTGTTGAAAAAGACGAAATAACCAAAACCAAACATTCTTCAATATCAGAAAAAGTAATTTTACTTTCGTTGTTTTTGTATTTATTTGTTTGCTTAATGTAATTATCAAGCATACTTAAAAATGCGCTTCTTGTTGCCTTTTCGGGCACACCGCCGTGTTCAAGCCAACTTGAATTGTGGTAATATTCGCGCAATGGGGTTTTGTTAGAAAAGCTCATTGCAACGTTAATTTTTACCTTATATTCGGGCTTGTCCTCGCGGTCGCGACCTTTTCTTTCGGTTTGCCAAAACTGTACGCCCGCCATTTTATCTTCGCCAACAATTTCGTTTACATAGTCCTTAATGCCGTTGTTGTAAACAATTTCTTGTTGAATAAAACGGCTTCCCTGCTGTTCGCGGAAAACAAACACCAAACCATCATTTACAATAGCTTGTCTTTTTAAGGTATCAAGAAAATATTCAACCGGAATATCAATATCGGTAAAAACATCCAAATCGGGTTTCCATTTAATTTTGGTGCCGGTGTCACGGCCGGAGTATTCTTCTTTTTTAAGACCGCCAATATTAAAGCCCTTTTCAAAGTGAAGGTTATATTTATAACCGTCGCGTTTGATTTCAACATCCATATATTCCGAAGAAAATTGAGTTGATGCAAGACCCAAACCGTTAAGACCGATTGAATATTCATAATCGCCGCCGCTGTTGGTGTCATACTTACCACCCGCATAAAGACTTTCAAAAAGCAACACATAGTTATATTGTTCTTCTTTTTGGTTATAGTCAACAGGGGCACCACGGCCAAAGTCCTGCACTTCAATAGACCCGTCAGAATATTTGGTGATAACGATTTTATTGCCGTGACCTTCACGCGCTTCGTCAATAGAGTTTGAAATTATTTCAAATACAGAATGTTGACAACCATCAAGCCCGTCCGAACCGAAAATAACCGCAGGGCGAAGTCGCACCTGGTCGGGCCCTTTAAGTTGTTTAATACTGTCATTGCCATATTCTTGTTTGGTTTTTGCCATAAAAACAATACCTCAATTTACCATATTTAACTAAATTATTATATACTATATTTAGTGTTTTTGTCAAGTAAACTACACAATTTTAAAAATATGTAATCAGCCACAAAATGTCGACTGATTTTTGTTAACAATACTGTTTAAAAGTTTTACTGTTTAACAGTAAATTTAATGCTTATTATATGGTGCAAAAAGCCACCAAACTTTTATGATTTTAAACTTTTCAAAAACGGCTTAAATTGGGTGGTTTTTCTTGTTGCATTTTAACCCATACTGTTATATAATTATATAATAAAGTTAAAAATTAGGGATGTTAATGAAAAAAGCAATAATCATAATTTCATCAATTCTCGGCGGTGTTATTTTGGCACTTGCCGCAGCATTTTTAATAATAAAATTTGGTGGTTTTTTAGGGGCAAATACACCTTTAAGTGTCGACAGCGAACCACCCGTTGTTTCGCAACCGGTTGATGCACCCCCTGTTGAAATTACACCGACCGATGCCCTTACCTTCACAGCACCAAAATATGAAAGTTTCACCACCGAAGATGACACTTTAACATTTACCGGCAATATCGAAGGGGAAAAATCGCTTTTTCTTAATGGTGAAACTGTCATTTGCGATGAAAACGGTGCCTTTTCAAAAAGTGTAACCCTTGAATACGGCAAAAACACCTTTAAATTTCAAATTGGCAGTATTAGTCGCACCTTTACGGTTCACCGCCGTTATGTAATTATAACTGCTTACACCCCAAAAACTGCACAAACACTTTCGGCAGGGGCACAACTTAATTTGTCGGTGACGGCCAAAAGTGGTGCCACAGTTACCGCAAAATTTAATGGCAAAACCCTAACCCTTAATGAACAAACCCAAAACACAAACGGTTTTTCAACCTTTGCTTGTTCGGTTGATTTACCCAAAGGTCACTATGTTGATAAAAACCTTGGCACCATCACATTTAAAGCGGTTCATAGCGGCTTTTCCGAAAGTTTTACAACTGAAAAAATTATTTGCAAACGCGAGGATGTTGTGGTAGATTTTGACCCCAATGCCACACCAAGCGGCGGCAATTATATAAATGTTGGCTCGGGCATTATATGCGAAGTTGTTGCAAACGATGCCGAAACCTTTACAGGCACAACAAACAATGATAAATCAAAACCCTTTAACAACTATTTACCCAAAGGCACGGTTGATTACAGCAGTTCAAAACTTGTGACCGTTAAAACCGACGGTTATAATCACCAACTTGTAACCTTGCGTTGCGGAAGAAAGGTATATGTTTCAAAACGCCGAAGCCCTTATACTGACTTTACCGCCGTTACAAAACAATATGTCGGCACTTTGCCCGACCATAACGAATTATCTATTGCCGATTTTACATCAAACGGCACACATACAAAACTTGTGCTTAACACAAATTGGAAAGCACCCTTTGAATTTGAACTTAAAGACCAAGCATATAACAGCAACTTTACAGTTAACAATGTGACATTTAACTATGTTGATATCACATTTTGCTATGCAACTGTTTTTGATGGCGAAATAAATTTGGGTGAAAACCACCCACTTTTTAAAGAAGTTAAAATTATTAAAAATGCGTCCGATTATACCCTTCGCTTTATCCTTAAAAAACAGGGCGGTTTTTACGGTTGGACTTCATACTATAACGCCGAAAATCAACTTTGCTTTGAATTTTTAAACCCTGTGCAAGTCAGCAAAGCCGATAATGAATATGGTGCAGATTTAACGGGAGCCAGAATTTTAATTGACATCGGTCACGGCGGTGCAAAAGACACAGGTGCAGGCGGTCTTGGCGGTAAAGCCACTATGGAAAAGCACCGTAATCTCGTTTTGGGCAATAAGCTCAAGGCCGAGCTTGAGGCACTTGGCGCTACCGTTTATATGACACGCACCACCGATGTCGAACAGCTTTCGGACTATAAGATGAACCTTTTAAAGCAACTTAAACCCGACTATTGCATTGCTATCCACCACGACGGTAACAGCAAATCCTCTATGAATGGTTTTGGGTCGTACTACTTCCAGCCATATTCAAAAGCGGCGGCACAGTTTATGCAAAACCACAATTCAAACCTTACAGTCGGTGGCGAAAAGCTTTATAAAAGCACCACCCTTAAATTCCATTATTATTTTATGGGGCGTGTAAGCGTTTGCCCTGTTGTGCTGACCGAAAACGGCTTTATGAGCAACAGATATGACTTTAACAACATAATAAACGACGATATAAACACCCAAAAGGCAAAGGCCATAACAAAGGGTATTGTCGAATATTTTATGAGCATAAAGGAGTAATTTATGAACTTTACACCAATTGATAACAAGGGTCTTGTTGAGGGCTTTTGCATTATTAAATCGGTTGACCGCAAAACCTCATCAAAGGGTGACAGCTATTTAGACATAACCCTTGGCGACAGCAGCGGCGAAATTAACGCAAAGCTTTGGCGATATGTTCCCGAAATACACGGCGAATATGCTGCCAACGAAATCGTAAAGGTGCGCGGTCTTATTTCAGAATATAACGGAAGCGACCAATTAAGAATTGAGCGCATACGCCATACCGAGCCCGCCGACAATGTAAAACCCGAAGAATTTGTAAAATCGGCTGACTATTCAGGCGAAGAAATGTTTAAAGAAATTGTAAATATTGTTGAGAGTTTTAATGATAACGACCTTAAAACCATAGTTTTAGCAATTTTAAACGATAATCGTGGGGCAATACTTTATTGGCCTGCCGCCTTTAAACTTCACCACGCAGTGCGCGGGGGCTTACTTTTGCACACACTTTCTATTGTGCGTTTGGCACAGGCAGTTTGCAAGATTTACCCCTTTGTCGACAGCGAGCTTTTAATTTCGGGTGC
>JAZSNW010000056.1:0-8904 GCA_045536615.1 Acutalibacteraceae bacterium
CCTGCGGAACGGGAAGACCGATCTTGGTCATCTCAGCAAGGTTAGCACCCTTACCGCCGAGAAGCTCACGCATGCTGGCGTCGCCTTCAGAGAAAAGGTAAACATACTTGTGACTCATTGTAGAATCAACCTCCTAAAAAAATTTACAAAATTTTTATAAACAAATTTGTATTTGCCTAAGTTTTTTAGGCATCCACACTATTATAACAAAACCTTCCACAAAAATAAAGCATTTTTTAACATTTTTTTGTATTTTGTTGAAATATTGGTATTTATAATAATAAAATAACATATTTTTTGAACTTTTTCATAAAAAAAGCGGAATTTATTGCTTAAACTGTGCGGATGTGTTAATATGATAACAAAGAATTTTGAAAGGAAGAATAAAATGGAGTTTAGAATTAACCATCCTATACTTTACATAATGGTGGCGGTTTTAATTGCGGTTGTTCTTGCACAGTCGGTTTATTTTTTAATTCGCGCTTATCGCCGCGCATTAGAAATTGGTATGGATAAGAAACAACTTAAGAAAACTATAACCTCTGCGGCACTTTTCACAATAGCCCCCGCAATTTCAATTTTGGTTGGTGTTGTGGCGCTTTCCAAATCGCTTGGTTTGCCGTTGCCGTGGTTAAGATTATCAATTATCGGTTCGCTTTCTTATGAAACTATTGCCGCATCAACCACAATAAATGAATTAAAACTTGGCATAGGTGAGGCAATAAACTCGGCTTCGGCCTTCGTTACGGTTGCTTGGGTTATGACTTTGGGCATTATAATGGGGCTTGTTTTAACACCCCTTTTAACCAAGAAAATTCAAGGCGGTATGAAAAAGCTTGAAAAAATGGATAAAAAGTGGAGTGAAATTTTCTCAAACGCAATGTTTTTGGGTATGATTTCGGCATTTTTGGGCTATGTATTTTGGGATTTTTCATCGGTATTTTCCGGCAAAATATCGGCGCTTATTCCTGTTCTCGTAATGCTTTCATCCGCCGTTTTAATGCTTATTTGCGGACTTTTTGCAAAGGTGCTTAAAGCACGATGGATAACCGATTATGCACTTCCCATAAGTTTAGTTGGCGGTATGGCAATGGCTATCCCGATTACAAATTGGTTAGGTTAAGGAGGGGTAGCAAAATGAAGAAAAAATTAACATATCTTGAAAGCGTACATCGTGACGGTAAAATTTGGGGATTTTCACTTTTGGCGCTTATTTTGGCTTTCCCGCTTATAGTTTCAATAATTTTTAATGCCGTGCCCGAATGGAAGGCATTTTCACGCGCAATTATTGCGGTACTTCCAATGTATTGGGCGGTTGGTGTTATTGAAACCTTTACATTTATTCCAATGCTTGGTGCAGGCGGTGCATATTTATCGTTTGTAACTGGTAATATATCAAATCTTAAACTTCCTTGCGCGCTTGATGCGATGCAAAAAGCCAATGTTAAGGCAAACAGTGAAGAAGGCGAAATTATTTCCACCATTTCTATTGCAGTTTCAAGCATTGTAACCACCTTAATTGTGGCACTTGGCGTTATTTTAATGATGGTTACAAACCTTGGTGCAGTGCTTGAAAGCGAAGTTTTACAACCCGCATTCGACCAACTTTTACCCGCACTTTTCGGTGGTTTGGCAGTTGTTTTTGTTTCTAAAAACTTTAAACTTGCCATTGCACCTATGATTTTAATGTTATCACTTTTTATATTTACACCTTTAACTTCGGGCGAGGTTGGAATTATGGCGCCTGTGGGTGTTATTTTCACCCTTATAATCGCAAGAATTATGTATAAAAAGGGAATGTTATAATGGTTTATTTATATGTTGCATTGGGACTTTTGACCTTATTTTTAGCGGTGCTTATAATCCGCACACTTGGCTTTAAACCAAAAGATAATGCAAAGGTTTTTGAAGAAGAAATCATATTGAATAACGACAAAGTCATTGAAAATTTAAGGGCGCTTGTACGCTTTAAAACTGTGTCTTACAGGGACAGCAGTTTAGAGGATAATGCCGAATTTCAAGGGCTTTTAAATGCACTACCAAAACTTTACCCAAATGTTTATAAAACCTGCACCCAAACACTTATGGATGACAGGGCAGTGCTTATTTTGTGGAAGGGTAAGAATGATGGCCCTGCAACCGTTTTAATGGCGCATTATGATGTTGTGCCCGTTAATGAGAATTTGTGGGACAAACCACCCTTTGAGGCAATTTTGGAAAATGGAGTTGTTTGGGGCAGAGGTACGCTTGATACAAAGGTTACCGTAAACGGAATTTTATCCGCCGCTGAAAATCTTATAGAGAGTGGCTTTACACCTGACAATGATATTTATTTCGCCTTTTCGGGCGGAGAAGAAATTAACGGTAAGGGTGCTGTTAATATTGTTGATTATTTTGAAGAAAATGGCATTGAACTCTCGCTTGTTGTTGATGAGGGCGGGGCAGTTGTTGAAAATGTTTTCCCCGGTGTTAGCAAGCCCTGCGGTCTTATCGGTATTGCCGAAAAGGGCTTAATGGATGTTTCATATACATCAAAATCGGCGGGCGGTCACGCATCGGCACCAAAGCCGAATTCGCCCATAATTAACCTTTCAAAAGCCATTTTAAAGGTGGAAAATAAGCCCTTTAAAATGCACCTCACAAAGCCCGTTTTGGAAATGTTTGATACTTTGGGCCGACATTCAAGCTTTGTTTACCGAATGATTTTTGCAAACCTGTGGTGTTTTTCACCAGTTTTAAATATGCTTTGCAAAAAACAGGGCGGTGAGCTTAACGCCCTAATGCGTACCACAACCGCTTTCACACAGGCAAAGGGAAGTGCGGCATCTAATGTTATTCCACCCGAAGCGACATTTATTTCGAATATGCGCCTAAACCCTGCTGATACAATGGATTCGGCACTTCAATATTTAAAGAAAACAGTTAATGACGACAGGGTTGAAATTACCAAAATTCACGGTATGAACCCAAGCCGAATTTCTGAGACAAACTGCGAAGCGTACGACAAGGTGGCAAGCAGCGTAGTATCCACCTGGAAAGGCAGTATTGCTGCACCGTATCTTATGATGCAATGCTCTGACTCGCGTCATTACGGCCGAATTTCAGATAAGGTTTACCGCTTTTCTGCAATGGATTTAACAAGCGATGAGCGTGCAACCATTCACGGTAATAATGAAAGAATAAGGGTTGAAACCCTTTTAAAAGCCGTTGAATTTTATGTTCGTTTAATGAAACAATGTTAATGAAAAAAATCGACCGAAAAATCGGTCGATTTTTTTGTTATCTATAATTTTTACCACCGTGCATAACGGTTATAAATTTAATACAGCTACCTTCGATTATAACACTTTGACATTCGGGCAGTTTAAGTACCAAATAATCCTTACCGACATCCATTAAAACGCCGACCTTTGTTTCAATTCGGTTTAAAACTGCTACCTCTACCTTTACAAGCTTGCCAATATGGCATTTAAGATATTCGGGTAAGCTTTTATATCCGTTTTCTGCAGTAGTTATATATTTATCGTAAACATCAAGGTCGCGCTCGCTCATAATCGGCACGGGAAAGTTGTTGTCCATTTTAAAAACACTCCAAGACATAATATTTCATTACATATTATGCGTTGGAGTTGTTTTTGTGAGTTTTTAATGATGATGGTGGTGATGCCCGTGATGATGACTGCAAGAAGTGTGGGTGTGACAATGCTCATCCTCGCAATGCTCATTTTCGTTTTCGAGCTCAAGCGTTGCGTGAATAATGCCATGCTCTTTAAGCTCATCCTTAACGGCTTTTTTGATTTCACTATGCTCGCCGTTTGTTACAATGTGCATTGTGGCATAATTTTGGTTGCCGTCCATACTCCAAATATGTATATGGTGAACACCCAAAACGCCCTCAATTTCGCTTATGTGGTGGGTGATTTCATGAACCGAAATATCATCGGGTGTTTTTTCTAAAAACAGGTTTAGTGCTTCCTTTAAATGGGTGAAAGCGTGAATGAAAATATAAACCGCAACACCTATTGACAAAATTGGGTCGATAAGCTTAAAATCGGTAAATTTCATAACAACCGCGCCGATAAGCACAACCGACCAGCCAAGCACATCTTCAAGCATGTGAAGATTAACCGACTTTTGATTAAGCGAGTCGCCATTTCTAGTGAAATATGCGGCGCAAAAGTTTACAACAACACCTATAACGGCGAAAATTATCATCCCATTATAGTTGATATCGGCGGGGTTTAAAATGCGTTTTATGGCATTTATAACCACTAAAACTGAGCCGACAAGCAAAATCAATGTGGTGATAACACTGCCTATTACTGAATACCTTAAATATCCGTATGTATAAATTTCATCGGGTTGTTTTTTGCTTTTCTTTTCTAAAAAATATGAAATGCCAATACTGACAGCGTCACCAAGGTCGTGAATAGAATCGGAAATAATTGCAACGCTGTTTGTGAAAATACCGCCTGCAAATTCAAAAACCGAAAATGTTAAATTTAGTAAAAAAGCAATCAAAATATTTTTTTCACTTTTCATAATGTTTCCTTATTTAAATGAAGTGTTATAAAGCTCGGCATAGGTGCCGTTTTTAGCCAAAAGTTCGTCGTGTGTGCCTGTTTCCATTATACCGTTTTTACCGAAAACAATAATATTATCGGCATTTTTAATGGTGGTAAGGCGGTGGGCGATAGTGAGGGTTGTTCTACCCTTTGACAAGCGTTCGAGCGATTTTTGAACTAATCTTTCACTTTCGTTGTCAAGGGCACTTGTGGCTTCATCTAAAAGCAAAATTGGTGGGTTTTTAAGGAAAACGCGCGCAATGCTGATTCTTTGCTTTTGACCACCCGAAAGTTTAACACCGCGTTCACCAACATAGGTGTCGTAACCGTTTGGCAAAGTGTTTATAAATTCATCGGCACCTGCAAGTTTTGCGGCGGCAATAATTTCTTCTTCACTTGCACCCGGTTTGCCATATTCAATATTTTCACGCACACTGCCCGAAAACAAATAAACATCCTGCTGAACGACACCAATTTGTGAGCGAAGTGATTTTATTTTAATGTCGCGTATATCAACGCCGTCAACCGTTAACGAGCCGTCTAAAATCTCATAAAAGCGGGGAATAAGTGAGCAAATTGTGGTTTTACCGCCGCCCGATTCACCCACAAGGGCAATGTTTTTGCCAGCGGGGATTTTTAAGTCGAGGTGGGAAAGCACATCATCTGTTTCTTGGGTATATTTAAAGGTAACATTTTTAAATTCAATATCGCCCTTAATATTTTCAAGCTCAACGGCATTGGGCTTGTCGGTTATATCGGGGTCGGTTTCCATAATTTCGCCAAAGCGTTCAATACCTGTCATACCCCTCTGAAATTGCTCGGCAAATTGAACAATTTTTCTAATTGAGCTTAAAAGGGTGGTTATATACATTAAGAAAACAATTAAATCGGCGGGGTTTAAGCCGTCATAAATAATGAAAATTGCACCCGCAACAACTGCTAAAATATAAAGTATACCATCCAAAACGCTTGTGGTGCAGTGGAAAGCCGCCATATAATGATAAACCTTTGATTTTATCGAAAGATAACCTTTGTTTCCTTTTTGGAATTTTTCTTTTTCAAGCTCTTCACCAGCAAAGGATTTCACAACACGAATGCCTAAAAGAGAGTCTTCAATTTGGGAGTTAAGCTCGGCAACCTGTTTGCGTGATTCACGAAAGCCCGAACGCATTTTACGATTAAAGATGCTTAACACAAAAATCATTGGGGGAAGGGCAACAAATATAATAAGAGTCAGCCAGATGTTCATACTGCCCAAAATTGCAAAGCAGCAAATGATTTTAATACCCGCGATAAGCAATTCTTCGGGGCAGTGGTGTGCAAATTCGGTAATATCAAACAAATCGCTTGTCATACGCGACATAAGACTGCCGACCTTTGTATTATCGTAATATTTAAATGAAAGCTTTTGCAAATGGTCGAACATATCGGTGCGCATATCGGTTTCGATTTTGGTACCCATTATGTGACCAACCGAAGCCATATAATAATTTGCCGCCGCATCAATAAGTTTTAATACTAAATATATACCGCCAACGGTCAAAATACTACCAATGGTAAGTTTTTCAATGTCGGTTAAGGCAGTGTTGGTTATGTACCTTACAATTAGTGGTAACACAATTTCGCACACGGTTGTAAGCGACGCACAAAACAAATCAAAAATCAGTATTGGTATGTATTTTTTGTAATATGGCAAAAAGCGTTTTATCAGCTTTGCCGAAGATGGTTTTTTCATTTTTTACACCTTCCATTTCATATGCATTATTTTACCATTTTAAGAACTATTTTTCAACAAAATATATTAAAAAATATATATTTTTTGAACGGCTTTATTTTTTAAAAAAGTATGATATAATGTATGGGTAAGATATTTAAAAACGAGGAAGTAAAAATGTTTAAGAAAATTCAGCGTTATTCTTTTTCATTATTAGCAATTTTAACAGCATTTTGTGTTTTGACACAGTTTACCGTGCTTGCAAAGACAGGTACAGTTGTAAAAAATACAGGTGTTCGCCACACAATTTGCACATCTTTAAGTTCACAAGCAAAGGCGTATTACAGCACTAACGGTGCAAGCTATTCTGCCGTTTCAAAGCTAAAGGGTGGTAACGATAACTGCTTAACCACAGTTAATAGTGCACTTTTTGATGAGCTTCACGACCTTATGGATGAGACAATGACAAATACAATTACATATAAAAGCTTAACAACATATTGGCCTAAAACCGATGCAAGTAACGGCTCGAGCGATGCTTGTATTTTTTATACTGATGTAATTTCAAGCAGCTATAACCGTGAACATGTTTGGCCAAAAAGTCACGCCTCTTTTAAAGAAAAAAACGGCGGTGCAGACCCGCACCATTTAAGACCGACCAATTCCACAATGAACTCAACAAGAAGCAACAGCTGTTTTACAAATGTCAGACAAAAATTTTCAAGCTATTCAACAAAATCAAACGGCGGAAAGGTTGTTTTATATTATAAGGGTCAAGATTATGTTGAGGTTAATGACAATATAAAGGGTGATGTTGCACGCATACTTTTATATGTTTATTGCCGTTGGGAAGAGCCAAATTTATTTATGAATACCTCAAGCCCAGTTATCGGCCCAAGCGATGATAAAAACGATGGCTTAAAGGTTATTGAAAGCTTGGATATTCTTTTGCAGTGGTGCGAAATTGACCCTGTTGACACTTGGGAAATGTCACGAAATGACCAATGTGAAAATCTTGTGGGCAACCGCAATGTGTTTATTGACTATCCCGAATATGCGTCGCTTTTGTTTGGTAAATCGGTTCCCAAAACAATGACAACCCCATCGGGCGAAGCCAAAAAGGGTGATTCGGGTAATAATCAAGGCGGAAATACCTCAAGTAATACATCCACCAACACCTCATCTAACACTTCAAGCAGTAATACAAGCAGTAACAATAGCAAACCCAATACTTCAACAACCACATCTACAAATACAAGTAGCAATAACAGTAAACCAACAACTTCAACTAATACATCGACTAATAATTCTACTAACACAAGCACCAACAATTCAAGCAGCACCATAAGCAAGCCCAATACAAATTCATCTGTAAACAGTGGTACAAGCAGTAATGTCAGCACCGAAAACAGTACTCACCAAAATACCGACACAAGCCAAAATCAAACCAATGAAAACTCCACAAACAGCAGTACCGAAAGCGGCGTTGGGGGTATCAATAGCAAACCGCAAAACAGCGGCAAGCCCTTTGACCCGTCTTTACTTAGTGGTTCATCTACCGGTTCAGAATATGATGATTCAATGACAGGAATTGACGATATATTTGAACGCATTTATTCCTTAAATTTATGGGTTAAAATTGCGATAGTCGTTTGTGTTGTGGGAACTGCTGTTGCAGTTATAATTGTTGTAAGAAATATTAAAATAAAACGAAAAGATGAGTAAGCAATAATTTAAACCCGAAGGTAAAGCTTCGGGTTTTTTGTATTTTCGACAAAATATTTATTTGCGGCTTTCTTTTTTAAAAATTATATGATATAATAAATAAAAAATTATAATGAGGTAATTTGTGATGAAACAATTTGCAAAGCGTTCAATTTCATTAGTTGTGGTCTTAATGCTTTTATTTGTAATGTGTTTTACAAATGTAAGTGCAGCGCCCAGCAGCAATTTTATTACCACTACGTCCACTGGTTATGACAGTGCCGATGATGTGCAGTATAAGACTTATTCCGTGAGCGGCCGAAAAGTGATATCAAACTGGGGTGCTCGGGGCGAGGAAAGCGTATTCCTCACCACCTATGCCGAAGCCTATTATAAAGGCGAATATGGTTGGGATACTTTGTCCGAGGTTGATGGCGGTTCTACCCAGACCAATGCCCATTCCAGCGACCTTTATTTTAAACTGCAGGCCCTTATGAAGTCGACCCATACTTTCTATACATACTATAACGGAAGCAAAAATGTCCGTGACTTCTACAAATATACCGACTGTGTCAGCAACAATACCAATCAGGTCGCCCTTTTCTATCGCGGCGGTCTAGTTACTAGCGCATGGAATAGCGGTTCTACATGGAATCAGGAGCATGTGTGGCCCCAAAGTAGACTCTCCGATGATAAGCAAATCGGCGATATTATGCACCTGCGCCCTGCCAATCCATCCGAAAACTCCTCCCGTGGTAACACTGCCTATGGTAAGAGCAACGGCTACTATAACCCCGGTTCTTCCGTACGTGGTGACTGTGCCAGAATGGTCCTATACATGTATGTGCGCTGGGGCACCACCGGCACCATGTGGGGCTCAAACGGTGTAATGGAAAACCTTACTGTTTTACTTGAATGGAT
>JAZSNW010000060.1:0-14177 GCA_045536615.1 Acutalibacteraceae bacterium
AAAATCACTGTTTAAAAGACCAACGGCAATATTTGTGCCGCCCAAGTCAACACCAATGTAATACATAATAAAACCTACCTTAATTTGATAAAATTAGTATATCAAATATTTTTTAAAAAGTAAACAAAAAATAAAGCAGTCAGCAAAAAACTGACTGCTTTTTTGAAAAAATCAGGTTGCTGCCATCTTCATAACAAGGCGTGTGGGCAAAATCTTGGCAACCAAACGGTAAAATTTATAAAAAATGTGGTCGGCATAAACTGCTTTTTTCTTTTTAGATGCTTTAAGTGAATTTTTTGCAACACGCTTTGGGTTGTCACGTGGGAGCATATCAAAGGTTTTGCTGTCACCTTTGCCAATGTTTGCAAGGGGTAAAAATTCAGTTTCCATTGGGCCCGGGCACACGCTTAAAACATTGATTTTGCGTGACTTTAATTCGCTTCTTAAAGCGCGCGAAAAGCTCATAACAAAGGCCTTTGTGGAAGAATAAACCGCCATTCGTGAATTGGGCGCAAAGGATGCGATAGAGCAGGTGTTTATAATTTCGCTTTGCTCCTTCATAAAGGGCAGGGAAACGCTTGTTATAACGGTTAATGCCTCACAATTAAGGCGAATCATACCTGCGTTATCGCTTGTGGAAATGTCGTAAAACATACCCATTTTACCAAAGCCCGCATTGTTTATAAGCAGTTTAATTTCTGCGTTTTCACTGCTTAAAAGGTTTGCAAATTCTTGGATGCAAGAATCATCAGTAATATCGCATTTTACAACACGGCATTTAGTTTTTAATGTTGCTGCAACCTCTTTAAGTTTATCTTCGCGCCTAGCCAAAAGCCAAATTTCATCAATATCACTTCTAAAATTATCAACGGCCCACGCATATTCACGGCCAAGACCTGAGGATGCACCTGTAATAACCGCAATTTTCATAAATTAACACTTCCTTTGTGGTAATTATATCACCTAAAACCAATTTTTGCAAAACATATCTGCAAAATTATTAAGTTTTTCAAAATCCATTGCCTTAATATAATGGCTTTCAAGCTCATCGTGAACGGTTTTCGCCTCTTTTAATGTAAAATAAGCACTGTCCAGCAGTTCTTTTGAAACTTTAAGGTTAAATTTAATACGGTTTTTGCTAAAATGAAGCAGTCGGTTGTCAACAAAACGGCGGGAATGAATGCGGCGGCGGTCACTTTCGAATCTTATAAAGCGGTTTTCACTAACTATTGCAAGTGATAATTCGGGTAAAATTATGTGGTCGATAAGGTTAGGAAATAGTGGGTTTTTAATGGTTAAAATTTTATAACCGTTTTTAAGCGCAAAGTCACGCACAATCTTTAAAATTTGTGAAGAAACGCTGTAAAATTCATCTCTAATTATAACAATATTTTGGCAAGAATTTGTGATGGTTTCGGGGAAGGAAACCAAGCCCTTTGGGGTAATTCCACCTAAAAATCTAACTGTTTCTTCACCGCTTCCGCTTTTTTGGGGAATAAGCTTTTGGCAAAGTTTTTTTGCAAATCGCTCAACCTTTTTTAAGTCGGTACAGCTTTCGGCGGTTTTAAAATTATCCCAAAGCAAGCTGCCCGCCGCAGTAATATAACAAGATGCTGTTTTGTGAAGCGTTTTGTTTAAATTTGTAACTCTTATAACCTCGTTTTTATCAGCAATTTTTTGGCTGTCCCAAAACTGACCAAAGTTTAATATTTCCTCACAAACTGCGGGGTAAACAGGGTCAACTGTGTGGGGTGCGGTGCCGTCAAGAATAATGATTTTTTTATCTTCAAAAATTACGGCATCAAGACTGTCAGGGTCGGACGAGCAGGGGCAAAAAACAACCCTTTCACCGCTATTTTCGGCCGTTTTTGCCACTTTTTTCATAAAGGAAGATTTGCCACACCCGGGGCCACCTTTGATTATGTAGGTTTTATATTCGGTGGTGCAGTTGCTCGAAAATTCACTAATGAATCCGTTTGCTGAATTTGCCGCCAAAAAATATTTAATATCACAGTTTTTCATTAAAAATGCCTCCAATCAATACATATTATTCTTTTAAAAAAGTTTTGACACTTTAAGGCATTTGTGGTAATATAATGGTTGAGTCGGTTAGACGGTTGCGGATAGAAATATCTGAGGAAAGTCCGAGCCCCACAGGGCAGAATAACGGCTAACGGCCGCCGAGGGTGACCTTAGGGAAAGTGCAACAGAGATATACCGCCGAATTTTTCGGTAAGGGTGGAAAGGCGAGGTAAGAGCTCACCTATCACACGGGAACGTCGTGATACTGTAAACCCTATTCGGAGCAACGTTAAGTGTGGCTATACATTTGCCCGATGTGCCACGAAAAACGGCTAGAGCATAAAAGCAATTTTATGTCGAGATAGATAACCGTCCAAGACAGAACTCGGCTTACAGACCGACTCATCCTTTAAAAGTAAAACCCCGAACTTTTATAGTTCGGGGTTTGCTTATTTTTATAGCTCGTTTGCAAGGGCCCAAAGCTGTGCCTTACTTTCATCATTTAATGCCGAAAGAATTTTAACATTGTTTTCACAAATGTTTAAATTTTTGCATTTTGAAAGCATTTCGGTCATAACCTTTGTGGCAACGGGTGCCCAGCTTCCGTTTTCAATAAATGCAACCTTGCGGTTTGCGAAATTACGCTCGGTCAAATGGTTTATAAATTCACGCATAAAGGGGAAGATTTCGTTGTTATAGGTGGTGGTTGCAAGCACCAATTTGCTATAACGGAAGGCATCTTCAACCGCTTCGGCCATATCACATCTTGCAAGGTCATTAACCACTACTTTTTTGCCCATCCCCTCAAGCTTTTCAGCCAAAAGCATAACAGCTTTTTTGGTGTTGCCGTAAATTGAGGTATAGGCAATCATAATGCCTTCTTCCTCGGGCTGATAGCTTGACCAAGTGTTATATAAATTAAGATAATATTCCAAATTTTCATCTAAAACAGGGCCGTGCAAAGGACAAATTTTTTCAATTTCAAGGGTGGCTGCTTTTTTGAGTAACGCTTGCACTTGTGCACCATATTTGCCTTCAATACCAAAGTAATAACGCCTTGCTTCGCAAGCCCAGTCCTCTTCACAGTCAAGTGCACCAAATTTGCCGAAACCGTCGGCCGAAAACAGCACCTTGTCGGCGGTGTCATAGGTTACAATAACTTCGGGCCAGTGCACCATAGGGGCTGTGAAAAATTTAAGCTCGCGACCGCCGAGGGAAAGGGTATCGCCATCCTTTACAATAATGCTTTTACCACTAAAATCAACACCAAAAAAGTTTTGCATCATTTTAAACGCCTTGTCGGATGAAACGATTTTAGCATCTGGATAAGCGTCTATAAAATTAACTATATTTGCTGAATGGTCGGGCTCCATATGTTGAACCACCAAATAGTCGGGCGCTTTGCCATTTAATGTGGTTTTAATGTTGTTTAACCATTCTTCGCTAAAGTTTATGTCCACTGTGTCCATAATGGCAATTTTTTCATCAACAATGGCATAAGAATTGTATGCCATACCATTTGGCACAATATATTGTCCTTCAAACAAGTCAATATTGTGGTCGTTCACACCTATGTATTTTATTGTTTCGCTAATCATTTTAAAAACTCCTTAATTTGTTATTTTAATGCTTATTTCATCGGTGATAAGTTTTCTTTTTTCACCGTTTTCAAATTCCACTAAAAGTCGGCATTCATCATCAATTTCAACCGCTTTTGCCGTACCGATATTTTTACCTTGTGAAAGCACTGTGATTTCCTTGCCCAAAACCGCACTTTTTTGGCGATAAGTTTTTAAAAAATCGCGGTTTGAAAGGCTTTTATATTCATAAAATAAATTATCAATAACCCTTGCACAAAGGGTAGCCAAAACATCGGTCGAATAGGTGTCAAAAATGGTGTCGGCGATGTCTTTTATTTGGTCATCAAGACCGTTTTCGGCGGGGCAGGCGTTAATACCTATTCCAACTACAAAAAAACCGTCGTTACCGCAAAAACCACCTTCACAAAGAATGCCGCAAACCTTTTTGTTATTAAGTAAAATGTCATTTACCCATTTGATTTGGGTGTGCTTTTTTGACACTTCATCAATGGCGTTACTGACTGCCACCGCCATGGCCGATGTCAAAAGAGTGGTGTTGAAATTTAAAAGTTTTGGTCTTAATAAAATGCTTAAATAAATTCCGCCAAAATCGGAATAAAATTTGCGGTCATACCGCCCGTGCCCGTTGGTTTGGCTAAGTGCCACAATAACGGTACCCTCTTTTGCGTTTTTAACCGCCATTTCTTTTAAAATTTTGTTGGTTGAAGTCACACTTTCAAAGACCGAAATATCTAAATTTTCGGTTTTTAAATGCTTTAAAATATCAGCTTTTGTAAGTATATTATAATTAGACATAAGCCACCTGCAAAACGGCAAATTTTCACCTTGACAAAGGGGTTTAAATTTAGTATAATCTTTACCAGTGTATATTTGGAGACGTATCGAAGTGGTCATAACGGACATGACTCGAAATCATGATGCCCCTTGAGGGACGAGGGTTCGAATCCCTCCGTCTCCGCCAAAAATCGACAAATCTTGTAAAAGGTTTGTCGATTTTTATTTTTTATCGTATTTAAAAATTTGAAAGATATTCTTCGGCAAAATGTATAGAAGCGGCACCATCAGAAACTGCGGTAACAACTTGCCGCAATGCCTTTGTTCGCACATCTCCCACCGCAAAAACACCGGGGATATTGGTTTTTGTGGTTTCGTCAGCAATGATATATCCGTTTTCATCAAGATTTATAACGCCGTTTAAAAATTCGGTAGCGGGTTTTCTGCCAATGCTGATAAAAACACCGTCAACTTCAATTTCAGTTATGCTATCTGTAACTGTGGACTTAATTTTAGCGCCTGTAACCTTGTTATCAAAAACAACATCACAAAGCGTATTATTCCACAAAAATTCAATGTTTTCGGCATCTTTTAAAGGTTTCATATAAACCTGTGTTGCCTTTAATGTGTCGCGGCGGTGCACAAGATAAACCTTTTTAGCCATACGCGAAAGATAAAGCGCGTCAGACACGGCAGAATTACCGCCACCAATTACGGCAACGGTTTTGTCTTTATAAAATCTTCCGTCACAGTGGGCACAATAATGTATTCCACGACCAGTCAGCGTTTCCTCGTTTTCAAGACCCAATTCTTTGGGATTTGCGCCGGTTGCAATAATGACCGCTTTGGCAAGAAATTCACCTGAATGGGTGGTTATTTTTTTAGTTTTGTCGCTAAAATCAACCGACAAAACTTCGTCAAATTCGGTTTTAGCGCCAAACCGTTCGGCCGATTGTTGCATTTTTATACCCAAAGTGAAGCCGTCAATACCTGTTTCAAAGCCGGGGTAGTTGTCAATGTCGCTTGTAAGGGTCATTTGACCGCCTGCTGCCATTTTTTCAATAACAAGCGTAGAAAAGCCCGCACGGCAAGCATAAAGCGCAGCAGTGTACCCCGCAGGGCCGCCGCCAAGTATTATAATGTCATAAATCATATCCATTTAGTTTGCTTCTAACATTTCAAGAATTTTTGCTTTGGGCATTGCACCAACCGACTGTTTTAAAATTTTGCCGTTTTCTATTACAACAAGGGTTGGAATACTCATAACGCCAAACTCAGCCGCAAGGGATTGTTCCTCGTCAACATTAACCTTGGCAATTAAATATTCGGGGTGTTCATCGGCAAGCTCGTCAACAATAGGGGAAACCATTTTACAAGGCCCACACCAATCGGCATAAAAATCAATTAAAACTCTTTTATTACTGTTTTGAATTTCAAAAAAATTGTCTTTATTAAGCTTTAAAACTGACATAAACTTCAAATCCTTTCAGTATAGTATTTTATTTTTTAACGGCAATTATTATAAGGCGGTCGCTTTTATTTGAACCGTAACAGGTAGAAAGGGTTAAATAACTTTCACCTTCGGTTGTGTTTAAAATATTGTAATCGTACCATTCATCTTTTACGGTGGTTTTTCTTACCTCTTTAATTTCGTAATAAAAGCACCCTTCAGCAGTTTCAAATTCAATTGTTGGGTGTGCTTTTAAATAACTGTCTTTAAGATAGTTGCGAAGACTGCCAAATAAAGAACCGCTTTTCATATTGTGACCGTAAATTATTAAATTTTTACTGTCAAGCGGGCATCTGATATCGATAAAGGGCACACCGCCGGTGCTGTATTTACCGTAAAAATTCTTTCTTAAATATTTTTCGGCGTCTTGTGGGGTATACATAACGGGGTAATTAAGTCTTGTGCCGGGGATACAAACCCAACCTATACAATCGCTGTTCATTTCTTTTAATTTTTCGATATTGCGGGTTATTGGGGGAGGAGCAGGGGCGGTTGGTTTGGTTTGGCTGCTCGGCTGACTTGTGGTCGGTGTTGAGGGTGTACTTTCGGTATTGTCGGACTGTGGCAACTCCACAAGCTCGTCTAAATAATCAAATTCCTTTTCGGTCCTTTGGGCGTCATAAATAATAAACCCAATCAATACTGATGAAGAAATAAAAATAACAAGCAGAACAATAATAAGTATAATGCGAGTAGTATTGTTCATTAAAACACTTCCTTTTTAAAAGTCCATCAACCGAAAACGGTTTGCCAAATAGTTTGGATATATTTTGCCGCAGTAACTCCTTCTTGGTCGGCAACTACAAAAATACAATAACAAATAATTATAAGAGTTAAAAGCAAAATAGCGGTAACTATAAGGGTTGCAACATTTAGGCGTGATGATTTTTTAACGGGCTCTTGGGAGTTGTTACTATACATATCACCGTTATCGTCTAAATATAAAAAGTCGTTTTGAGGAATAGATACAGGGTCAGATTTTTTGTTGTTTTTGGGTTCTTCCTCAAAGAAAAGTTTTTCAAATGCGTTTGTATATTCTTCGGGGAAACTTTGCTTTTCATTTGGTTCGCTATCCATAATAATGGCGGTTTCTTCGATATCTTGGCTAATGTGAGTTTCTTTATCTTCTAAACTTTCTTCCAAAATAAGTTCACTGGCGTTAATGGAATTATCGTCATTATCATCTTGGTCAGAAGTGGTTTCATCATCTTCTTCTAAAACAAGAGATAATGGTTCAATAATTTCCGCATTTTCTTCTACTGCTTCCGCTTCGCTGTCAAAAATCAAATCATTAACTTCGGGTGTGGTTTCATCCAAATTTGCTTCATCTTCTAAAATTAAACCTTCGGTTTCTAATGCGGGTTCTTCCATTGCTGTTTCTTCTACAACAGGTTGAGATTCTTCGGATATTTTGTCCGATTCATCCTTCTGACCGCTTTCAGCGGCATAAAGTTCAGCAATATATGGGTGAATAAGGGTTGTCATAATTGTTTTGCGAAGGGTTTTATTATCGGTCAAAAGTATCATAGTTTGGGGACCGCTTTCAATAATGCAACCGCCAAATAAACCATCCGGTGATACAAGGGGAAGAGAACCCTTGATAATTTCAATTTCATCATCAGTTGCGATATTAAATTCAGAATTGTTGGTGATTTCGGTTTCGGTGCCAAGAGCTTGTGCAACTGTTTTAATGGTGCTTTCTTCACCAAAAAGCGCACCAGCAATTAAAATAACACGGCTGCGTGAAACTGCACGGGCAAGTGAATGAACAAATGCCTTTTTATTTGACGGTTTGTCGGTTAAAAGGCGCATACGACAGCAACCGCAAATGTTAAATTCAAGTTCGAAATCAGAGTTTGTTTTGTAATAAATAATGTCAGACCTTAAATTATAAAGCATAATTTTCCTCCGAATTTAAATAGTTTATAATTAGATTAAAAATTTCTTCTGCAGCGGTGTATCTAATAAAATCACGGCTTTTGGGGTCGATATTAAGCTTTTTAACAGTTGTTTTATTACAGCCGCTTAAAGCTATATATACAAGACCAACAGGTTTGTTTTCAGACATATTCGGCCCTGCAACACCCGTTACCGAAATGCCTATATCCGCACCCGCAATTTTAAGCACATTTTCGGCCATTTCTTTTGCGGTTTGTTCACTTACGGTTCCAAAAGCATCAAGCGTCTTTTGTGACACTTTTAAAACTTCGTGTTTAGCGTTTGGGGAATAGGAACATATCCCAAGTCCAAACACTGCAGAAGCGCCCGAAACCGAGGTTATAAGCGATGATATAAGACCGCCTGTGCAAGATTCCGCAGTCGCAATTTTTAAATTTTTATCTATTAAGCCGTTTACTGCCTTTTCGGCTTTTTGTTTTAAAATTTCCATACTAATCCACATAAGAAAAAACAGTTTCGCTTATTGCTTTTTCAATTAAAGCGTCTATTTGAAGATTTTCTTCCGCCTTTTCACATTCTGAAAGGGTGGGGCGTGTTTTGGGGTGTTTTGGGGTGAAAACTGTGCAACAGTCTTCATAAGGCAAAATTGAAGTTTCAAATGTATCAATTTTTCTTGAAATTTCAACAATTTCTTCCTTGTCCATACCAATTAAAGGTCTTAAAACCGGCATATTGCAAACAATATCGGTTGTTACAAGGGCGGGTAAGGTTTGACTTGCAACCTGACCTAAACTTTCACCGGTTATAAGGGCAAGACTTTCTTTTTCGCGAGCAATTCTTTCAGAAATGCGCATCATCATACGGCGCATAATAAGTGTGAAATATTCTTCGGGGCAGTTATTTGCAATTTCGTCTTGAATTTGGGTAAATGGTACAATAGCCAAATTGATAGCACCACTGTACCTTGCAACCTTTGATAATAAAGTTCTTACCTTTTGTTCGGCACGGGGGCTTGTATAGGGTGGACTTGCAAAGTGTATTGCATTAAGGCGAAGACCGCGTTTAGCCATACACCAAGCGGCAACAGGACTGTCAATACCGCCGGAAATTAAAATTGATGCATTTCCTGCGGTGCCAACCGGCAAACCGCCTGCACCTTGAATTTGTTCGCCACGAACATAGGCGTTATAATCCCTTATTTCAACATAAATAATAAGGTCAGGGTTGTGAACATCAACCCTTAAATGTGGGTAAGCGCCCAAAAGCACACCGCCAATTTCACGGCAGATTTCGGGTGATGTAAGAGGGAACTGCTTGTCCGCACGTTTGGCTTCAACTTTAAAGGTTTTAACATTTTTAAGGTCATTTTCCAAATAAATGGGGGATTTTGCGATAATATCCTCCATTGTTTTTTCGCAAACGCAGGCGCGACTAAAAGCCGCAATACCGAAAACACGTTTTACACGGTCAAGCGCTTCCTCAAAGTCGAAAGCATCTTCTTTCGGTTCAATATAAATGGTTGACTGCGCTTTTCTAACATTTATTTCGCCTAAATCACGAAGGCGGCGACGAATGTTTTTAATTAAAATATCTTCAAAATTGCAGCGGTTTAAACCCTTTAAGGTTAATTCGCCGTTTTTAATAAGTATAATTTCTTTCATTTTTAAACCTTTCTTATCTGGCTTTTTGCGATAGTTAGCGCATCACACAAGGCATCAATATCATCCTTTGTGGTGTTCTTGCAAAAACTTATTCTTAACATCGAGTCAATGCGTTTATCATTAAACCCAATTTCTTTTAAAACATAACTTTGGTTGCCTTTTGCACAAGCGCTGCCGCTTGAAACAAAAATTTGTCGGCTTTCTAAAAAGTGAAGAAGCGTTTCACTTTTATAACCTAAAACCGAAATGTTTAGGATATAGGGAAGACCGTCATCAAACGAGTTTATAACCGCTATATCATTTTCACTTAAACGCTTTTTGGCGTAATTATAAAGCTCGCGCATTTTTGAAAGTGTGGTGTCTAAATTGGGCAAATCTTCGACCGCGCCTAAAAGACCCGCAATTAGTGGCACAGCTTCGGTGCCTGAACGCATACCGTTTTCTTGACCGCCACCCGTAATAAAGGGGGCAATATGGCATTTTTGGCTTTTATACAAAAAGCCAACGCCCTTTGGCCCGTGAATTTTGTGACCGCTTGCAGTTAATAAATCAACCCTAAGTTTTTGGGCATTTATCGGCATTTTGCCAAACGCCTGCACCGCATCACAGTGGAAATATGCATTTGGTGATTTGGATTTTGTGAGCCGTACGGCATCCGCAATCGGCTGAATTGACCCGATTTCGTTATTGACAAGCATAATGCTTACAAGCAAAGTTTTGTCATTTAAAGCATTTTCTAAATCGCTTAAATTTATAACACCGTTTTGGTTGGGTTTGAGATAGAAGACTTCAAAACCAAGGGTTTCAAGGCGTTTTGCGGTTTCTAAAACAGATGGGTGTTCGATAGAGGTGGTGATAATTCGGTTGCCGCGATTTTTGCGGTTAAGTACCGACATAAGCGCCATATTGTTGGCTTCGGTACCGCAGGAAGTAAATATAATTTCACTTGCCTTTGCCGAAAGTGTTTTGGCAATAATTTGCCTTGCACAAGTTATAACATCTTCGGCGTTCATACCCAAAATATGTAAAGAGGAGGGGTTACCCCAGTCGTTAGTTAAGGCATTATTTATATATTCAACCGCTTTTTTACACGGCTTTGTTGTTGCACTGTTATCAAGATAAATTATATTATCACACCCTAAATATATATACACTACATATTATAATATATATTTTCAAAAAACACAATATCTATTATAAAATTTTCAATTTGTTAATAAAATATTTTTGGGGGTGTTTTGGTGAATGTAACACTTAATTTTTTTGAAAGACTTTTTTCGGGTTCTATCCCGTTTGTTTTAACCATTGTTTTGGGCGGTTTTCTTACTGTTAAAAGTGGTTTTTTTCAGTTTAAAAAATTTTTGCCGTCTTTTCGTTTTTTAAACGAAAAGGATAAAAAAGCATCGTTTTTAGCAATGTGCAATTCGCTTTCGGCGGCTATCGGTACGGGGAATATTGTTGGGGTTGCGGCAGCAGTATCGCTTGGCGGTGCGGGGGCGATTTTTTGGATGTGGGTGACAGCACTTCTCGGTATGGTTATAAAAGCGGGTGAGATTGCGCTTGGAATAGTTTATCGCGAAAAAAGCGGTGAAAAATTTTTGGGTGGACCGATTTATTACATAAAAAATGGGTTGGGTGAAAAATGTAAATTTTTAGCGTTTATTTTTGCCGTATTGGGCGTGATTTCAAGTTTTTTTTGCGGTAATGTCACCCAAATAAATTCTGCGGTATCTTTGGTTTCACAAAGTGGGTTAATACGGCTTTTCATAGGGGTTTTGGCGGCGGTTATAACCTTTTTTGTTATACGCGGCGGACTTAAAAAAATATCGGGTTTTTTAGGTTTTGTTTTGCCCTTTATGTCGGTACTTTATATTTTGCTGTGTGTTGGTGTTTTGGCTTTAAATTATAAAGAAATAGGCGGTGCATTTTATAAAATATTTGTTGGCGCCGTTTCGCCAAAATCGGTTACAGGTGGGGCGGTAGGCAGTGTTATAACTGTTATGTCTATCGGTGCTTCAAAGGGGATTTTTTCAAACGAAGCAGGGCTTGGAACCGCGGCGATAGCACATTCAAGTGTTAGGAACACAACACCTAAAACCCAGTCGTTTTTTGGTATATTTGAAGTGTTTGTTGACACAATACTTATTTGCACCTTGACGGGATTGACAATTTTAACAAGCGGGGTTATTATTGATTATGGTACGGTGTCCGACAAGCTGTTAACTGTTAGCGCTTTTTCTACCGTTTACGGTAATTTTTCGGAATATATATTAAGTGTTATGTTGTTGCTTTTTGGTATATCAAGTATTATCGGTTGGGCATCTTACGGGTTAAATTTTGCCGATTTTTTATTTGGTGAAAAAGCTGTTAAAATTTATGTTTTTATATACCCGATTTTTTGTGTAATCGGTGCAGTGTCAAGCGGGGTGACCGTTTGGCGTTTGGCCGAACTTTTTAACGGGTTTATGGTTATTATAAACCTTTTGGTTATGTCTTTTTTGTCGAAAGAGGTAATTTTATTGTTAAAGGGGAATGAAATTGATAAAACAAAGGACAAAAAATATTATTGAATTTTTGAAATGTGATGAAGCGTTTATCGTGACTTATCCCGCTAACCGATTTTATTTAAGCGGTATGAATACATCGGCGGGTACGGTTTTAATAACCCCAAAAAAAGCTTATTTTATTGTTGATTTTCGTTATTTTGAAAAGGCGAAAAGGGTTGTAAGCTCATGTAATGTAATTTTAAGTGAAAAACTGCCAAAGCAGATAAACGAAATATTAAAAACCGATGGAGTAAAAAAGGTTTATTTTGAAACCCGAACAATCACTCTAAAAGAACACGGCGAGCTTATAAAAAACTTACCCGATTTTGAAATTGTAAACGACAGTAAGGTTGAAGATTTTTTATATTCAATGCGTTCGGTTAAAAGCCAAGACGAGCTTAAAATAATGGAACAGGCACAAAAGCTGACCGATGACACCTTTGAATATATTTTAAACAGCATTCGTGTTGGAAAAACCGAAAAGGCGATAGCGCTTGAAATGGAATTTTATATGCGCCGTCTTGGAAGCGAGGGTGTTGCCTTTGATTTTATTGTGGTAAGCGGTGAAAATTCTTCCCTTCCGCACGGCACGCCCACCGACCGCACAATTAAAAAGGGCGATTTTATAACAATGGACTTTGGTGCGGTAATAGACGGTTATAACGCTGATATGACACGAACGGTAGCGGTCGGAAATGTTAGTGAAAAACAACAGTTTGTTTATGATACGGTGCTTAAAGCACAGCTTTGTGCCCTTGAAAGCATTAAGGCGGGTGCAGTTTGTAAGGATATTGACAAAATTGCCCGTGATGTTATTGACAATGCGGGATTTAGCGGTTGCTTTGGTCACGCACTTGGTCACAGCGTTGGGGTTGAAATTCACGAAAGCCCTAATTTTTCACCAAGAGACAACACCGTTTTAAAAAGTGGTATGGTGCTGTCGGTTGAGCCGGGTATTTATTTGGAAAATGAATTTGGTGTTAGAATTGAGGATGTAATTTCGGTTACTGATAGCGGATATTATAATCTTACCAAAAGCCCAAAGGAGCTTATGATTTTGTAAAATTGCAGTCAAATGCAAACGGTGATATAATAAATAACGGACAACAAACCGTTACAGGAGATGATATAAATGGTAGTACAAACCCCGAGTTATTGGGCGGAAGAACGGTATCAACCGCTAATAGAGGTGGAAACAGCTTACGGCAACAAGGTGAAAATTCCCGAAAGATATCTTCCTTTGTGGGAGTCGCTTCAGATGGGCAAGGAAACGATAATACAGTCCATCGAGCGGGCGATAGCGGATGGTTCGTACGACAAGCCGAGCAAAAGGGCGAAGTTCGCAATAGATTTGAGGAAAGTGTTCGTGGAAAAATATCACGAATAGCACCGTCGGGCTTTGATACCATCGGCCGCAAAATAAGCTTGGTGATGTGGCAGTCTTGGAAAAGGTTAGGTACATTCATTAAGGGTTTAACACCCGAAGGTAAAACTTTTGAATTATTAAAAACAGAAGACACAAAGTCTACAATTACGGGGCATAGTCAAAAGACTATGGCTGAACCGTACATCGACTCTGTGTCTAAAAATAGTATATCCAAACCCAAAGAAAAAATCAATAAAAAATTTTCCGATGCATCACCGTACTTTGTTGAAAAAATGAATAAATTATCGGAAGATTTCAAAAGGGGATTTGGTGAGAATAAAAAACAAGAGTGCTAAATCCAGTGAAGGTGGCGTACCCTTGACGCCATCTTATAGAAATAACACTCTTGATAATAGTATACCCAAGCCAAAAGAAAAAGTCAATAAGAAGTATTACGTTACTGGCAAAGCATTTTCGAAAAAGCTTGCAGAATAGACTGAAGATGTTAAAAAACTTATAATTTTGTAAAATTAAAGCGCTCGAAACTTTTGTTTCGGGCGCTTTTCATCATTTATTTTTTAATCTTTTTTAAAACAAGGGGATAGAGGTCTTTAATATCCTCGGCATCCTTGCCAAAGGGCTTAAAAAGCTTAATTTCTTTTTTGCTGACAATTTCATATGTTTCATAATCGTCTTCATTGACTTTTTCGCTTAAACTTGCGGTGGTGTAAAGCTTGCCGTTCTTCACCTTGTAATTACCGCTTGTTGCAATATCGCCGGTTAAATCATCAAACAATT
>JAZSNW010000132.1:0-6083 GCA_045536615.1 Acutalibacteraceae bacterium
GATGTTCATTACATTTATGGTAATTATTTTAACTGCTGTATTTATTCCTATGCTTTATTCCTACCTTTATTATAAAAAAGAGGTTAAAAACGGCAAAACCGATTTTAACCACATTTGCCCAAAATTTAATAAAATAGGCAAAATTATAAGCTTAATCGTTGTTCCTGTTATAATAATAGGTATTTGTATTGTAATGTTTACGGGTAATGTAACTATTACCTATACAGATAACAGCTTTACAGTTGATAGTAACTACTATGACCCGCTAACCATAAATTACAGCGATATTGAAGAAATTGAAGTGAAAGAAAACGTTAAAATTGGTGTAAAGGAATTTGGCTTTAATAGTGCAAAATTATCGCTTGGTAAATTTATCAGCGATGAATACGGCTCACATACACGCTATACCTATAACGCCTGCAAAACGGTTGTAGTTATGAAAATCGACGGTAAAACCCTTGTTATAAATGATAAAGATGATGACACAACCCGCGAAATTTACCTTAAAATTTCAAGCGAAATGGGTGAATAATATGAACGCTATTGAGATTAAAAATCTTACCAAATATTACGGCAAAAATGTTGGTATACAAAACCTTTCGTTAAATGTTAGTGAAGGTGACTTTTTTGGATTTATCGGTCCAAACGGCGCCGGTAAATCCACCACTATTCGCACACTTTTGGGTCTTATAAAAAAGAGTGACGGAAGTGCCAAAATTTTGGGGTTAGATATTGAAGAAGACAAAACCGAAATTTTAAAAAATGTTGGTTATTTACCAAGCGACACCGCATTTTACACCGGTATGAAAGTGAAAGAAATTTTGAAACTGTCAAGCGATTTAAGAAAGGTTGATTGCAGCAAAGAGGCCGAAATTCTTTGCGAAAGACTTTCACTTGATATGAACAAAAAAATTGAAACCTTGTCTTTAGGAAACAGAAAAAAAGTTGGCATTGTTTGCGCTTTGCAACACAACCCAAAACTTTATATTTTAGACGAAGCAACAAGCGGTCTTGACCCTTTAATGCAAAACGAATTTTTCAAAATTTTAGAGGAAAGAAACCAACAAGGCGCAACTGTGTTTTTGTCAACCCACATTTTGTCTGAAGTGTCACGTTATTGCAAAACCGCCGCAATTATTCGCGACGGCAAACTTATCACATGTGACAGTGTTTCAAACCTTTCACACAGCGAAGTCAAAAGAGTAAACCTTAAAGGAACATTTGATGTCCCCAAAAATGAATTTGTGCGCGATGTTAAAACACTTGATGACGGAATTAGTTTTCTTTACAGTGGAAAATCTGAAAATCTTATAAAATATTTAAGCCAACTTTCGTTTTCTGATGTTACGATTTTAAACCCCGATTTAGACGAAGTGTTTATGCATTACTATGAAAAGGAGGCGAAATAATATGCCACTTTTTTTACACGAAATAAAGCGTAACAAACTTTCACTTATCATTTGGACGGCGGCGGTTTGTTTTATGCTTGGAGTTGCACTTATTTTATATCCCGAAATGAAAGGGCAATTAAACCAAATGGGCGATATGTTTTCCGAAATGGGCGCCTTTTCCGAAGCATTTGGTATGAACAACATAAATTTTGGCGTATTTACAAATTATTTTGCCGTTGAATGCGGCAATGTTTTAGGGCTTGGCGGTGCTTTTTTTGCTTCTCTTACAGGTGTAAATGCACTTTATACCGAACAAAGCCGAAAAACTGCAGAATTTTTACTTACACACCCGTTATCACGCGCAAAAGTTGTGTTATCAAAACTTTTGGCCGTAATTTTCGAAATAACGGTTTTTACTGTTGTTAATATGGCAGTAAGTTATTTAGCGGTTTTGGCAATTGGCGAAAGTATTTCGCTTAAAACCGTTGGTTTAATATTTTTGGCATTTTTTATTTCGCAAATTGTTATTGCTTTTATATCTTTTGGCATTTCCGCATTTTTAAAAAGCGGTGGTATAGGCATTGCTATTGGGTTAAGCTTTGGTTTTTATCTTGTAAATATTTTTGCAAATATTACCGAAAGTATGAACTTTTTGAAATATATAACACCCTTTTCATTTTGTGAAACAACAAATATTGTATTAAACGGTGAAATAACGGTTAAATATCTTTGGCCGTCGTTGGCGTTTGCGGTGGCAGGCATAGTGGTTGCATTTTTGAAATACAACAAAAAAGATATTTCTTAAAACATTTCAGAAATTGAATCACATAATTCGCGCACTAAATTATGTTCTTTTATCATATGTTCAACCTTGCCGTAAAATGTTTTTGGAAGCTGCGGTGAAGTTGTTGCGCTGTATATTTTGGGGCTTAATTTTATAGCCGACTGTAAAAAGAATAAAAAATCAAGATTTTGCTGTCTGAAATTTTCAAAAATTTCAGACAGTTCTTTTTTATTTCCAGGGCGGTTCATATCAGATAAACGATAACAAATTTTATTAAAACCGTTTACCGTGTCCCTTAAATATTCCCTTGTGTAACCGTTAATTGCGTTGTTAAATTCCTGCGAATCCAACAAAAGTGACGGGTGCATTGCACCTATAATCGACCAAAAATACATTTGGTTAAAAATGCAATTATTCGTATAAAAAGGCGCAAATTTAAAGGTTATAAGCGGTTGGTTTTGTGGTATGTTTACGCCAAAAATTGCATTTATATAATTTTGTTCAAAAATATAATGATAAACCGACTGCCCCAAAAGCGGATAACCCGATGCCGCTTCAAATTTTATTCTTTCAAGCAACTTTATAAATCGGGTATTTGTTTTAAATAAAATTACAGGGTGTGACGGAAGTGCAGTTTTATTTGAAGAATATTCTGAAAAAATGGATTTAAAAATTTTTTCAATTTCAAGCAGTTCTTCTTTAAAGTCGTTTTGTAAAACGGCACCGCTTCCCTTAAAAGCCGACAATAGCGAGTTTATGTGCTGAAAAGAATTTTCGCACCAAAAAATAATAGTTTTTCTTAAAACTTCAGGCGGAAGTTTATTTTGGCAGTTAATGTAGTTCATAAAATATCCCCTTGAAAAATCTAATTTTGGAAAATTACACCTTTATTATTGATATTTTATATATATTTAAGTATAATAGTTATATATGCGAGCAAGTGGAGGTTATTCTATGGATTGCAAACAGTTTTTTGAACAAATTAAAGGTAAAAAAATCGCTATGTGCGGTATTGGGGTTAGCAACACTCCCCTTATTTTAAATTTTTTAAAGAAAGGTGCAAAGGTTTACGCTTGTGACCGCCGCACCCGCGAAATGATTGGCGAAATTGCAAACGAACTTGAAGCCGCAGGGGCAGAACTTTGCCTTGGGGACGGATATCTTAACGATTTAGAGGTTGACATTATCTTCCGCACCCCTGGTATGAGCTTTAATTTACCCGAACTTGAAGCCGCCCGCAAACGCGGTATTGCCGTAACCAGCGAGATGGAGGTTTTCTTTGACCTTTGCCCCGCAACACTTTTTGCAGTTACCGGTTCGGACGGAAAGACCACAACAACCACCCTTATTGCCAAAATGCTTGAAGCAGAAGGCAAGCGTGTTTTTGTTGGCGGTAATATCGGTAAACCACTACTCCCCGAAATTGAAAACATAACTGCCGACGATTTTGTAGTGGTTGAACTTTCTTCTTTCCAACTTATTTCTATGAGAAAAAGCCCTGATGTTGCAGTGGTTACAAACCTTGCTCCCAACCATTTGGACGTTCACAAAGATATGGAAGAATATATTGACGCTAAAAAGAACATTATTCTTCACCAAAATGCTTTTTCACGCACTGTTTTAAATCAGGACAACGATATAACAGTTGACTTTAAAAAATATGTTCGCGGTCAGTCGCTTTCTTTCAGTATGGAAAAGCCACTTAAAAACGGCGCTTGGCTCGAGGATGATGGCACCATCCATATGTCATACCGCGGCATTGATGCACCCATTATGCACCGCGATGATATTGCCATTTTGGGTGACCACAATGTTGAAAATTATCTTGCCGCAATTACTGCCGTTTGGGGCTTTGCGGGTATGGATTCAATTAAAAAAGTTGCCAAGGAATTTATGGGTGTTGAACACCGCATTGAATTTGTACGCGAAGTAAACGGCGTTAAATACTATAACGATTCTATCGCTTCAAGCCCGACAAGAACTATTGCAGGGCTTAAAGCATTCCCCAAAAAAGTTCACCTAATTGCGGGCGGATATGATAAGCACATTCCTTATGAACCGCTTGTACCACATATTTTAGAAAAGGTTGAAAAACTTTATCTTTGCGGCGCTACTGCCGACAAAATTGAAAAAGCCGTAAAAAATGATGCAAATTATAACGGCATGCCCGAAATTATAAGGATTGAAAATGTTGAAGCCGCTGTTAAAAAGGCGCACGAAATTGCAAAAAGCGGCGATATTGTAACACTCAGTCCTGCAAGTGCAAGTTTTGATGCTTATCCAAATTTTGTTGCAAGAGGCAATCATTTTAAAGAATTGGTAAACAAACTGTAATGAATATTAAAGATTTACTTTTTAAACTTTCAAATCTTGATGCTGTGGGTGATATTACCTCGGCATCTGACTTTGCATATGGTATTTTGTCAAAATACACCACCGCCGAAAAAGCACAGGGACTGACGGTAATCGGCTTTTTGGATGGTAAAAGTGACTATACCTTAATGTTAGATGCTCACATCGACCAAATCGCAATGGTTGTAACCGATATTGATAACAACGGCTTTTTAACTGTGTCAAACGCGGGCGGCATTGATATTCGCACTCTCCCCGCAAGAGAGGTTATTGTTCACGGCAAAAACGAGGTTTCGGCAGTATTTTGTTCTACCCCACCCCACCTTGCAAAAGGGGATGCCGAATATAACGACATTGCCGATATAAAACTTGATACTGCCCTTGGCAGCAAGGCAAAGGATATTATCTCGGTTGGTGATATGGTCACCCTTTCGGGCAAACCTTGTGATTTAAAAAATAATCTCGTTTGCGGCAGTTCCTTTGATGACCGCGCGGGTGTTGCCTGCCTTTTAATGTTGGCGCAAAAACTTAGCGGCAAAAAGTTGCCGATAAATGTTGCCTTTGTTTTGTCTGATGGGGAGGAATTAGGTCTTCGCGGTGTTCGCCCCGCGGCTTTCAGGGTAAACCCACAAGAAGCCATTGCTATTGATGTTGGCTTTGGCGATGGTATCGGCATTTCGGAAAATGAATGCGGAAAGCTCGGGAAAGGCGGAATGATTGGCATTTCCCCCGCCCTTTCAAAAGAAATTTCAAATAAACTTAAATCTATTGCAAAAGAAAATGATATACCATATCAGCTTGAAGTTATGGGCGCTAAAACCGGCACAAATGCCGATATGATTTCGGTAAACCGCCAAGGTGTTAAAACCTGCACCTTGTCAATTCCGCTTCGCAATATGCACAGCGATAATGAAATTTTGTCACTTTCTGATTTAGAAAGCGTTTGCGATTTGCTTTATGAATATGTAATGGCAGGGGGTTGCTTTAATGGTTAATTTACTTCAAAACCTTTGCCTTTTAAATGGTACTTCGGGCGATGAAAAAAGCGTGCGTGACTTTATAATTAGCGAAATTAAGGGCTTTTGCGATTATGAAATTGATAATTTAGGCAACCTTATTTGCTTTAAAAAGGGTGAAAAAACACCCAAAAACCGCCTTATGCTTGATGCACACATGGATGAGGTCGGCGTTATCATAACATCCGTCACAGCCGACGGATTTTTGAAATTTGAAACTGTTGGCGGTATTGATGCCGCTACCCTTTTGTTTAAAAAGGTTAAAATTGGTGACACAGTTGGTGTTATATCGGCAAAGCCAATTCACCTTTTGTCAAAGGAAGAAGGCAAAAAAACACCAAAAGTGGATGCGCTTTATATTGATATTGGCGCCACCGACAAAGAAAATGCCTTAGAATTTATAGATCTTGGTGACACAGGCGTTGTTTTAAGCGACTTTATCGTTATGGGCGACTGTGTGAAAGCCAAGGCACTTGATGACCGTGTTGGTTGTGCAATTCTTATTACACTTTTAAAAGAAAAAGCCGAATATGATTTTTA
>JAZSNW010000105.1:0-15048 GCA_045536615.1 Acutalibacteraceae bacterium
ATCCACGCTTACACAGGCGATCAGATGATTCTCGACGGTCCTCACAGAAAGGGTGACAAGAGAAGAGCTAGAGCTGGTGCTGTAAACATCGTTCCTAACTCAACAGGTGCTGCAAAGGCTATCGGTCTTGTTATCCCAGAACTTAACGGCAAACTTATCGGTTCTGCACAGAGAGTTCCTGTTCCAACAGGTTCAACAACAATCCTTACAGCTGTTGTTAAGGGCGAAGTTACAAAAGAGCAGATCAACGCTGCTATGAAGGCTGCTGCTTCTGATTCATTCGGTTACAACGAAGACCAAATCGTGTCTTCTGACGTTATCGGTATGCGCTTCGGTTCATTGTTTGATGCTACTCAAACAATGGTATCTAAGGTTGGCGAAGACCTTTATCAAGTACAAGTTGTTTCTTGGTATGACAATGAAAACAGCTACACCAGCCAAATGGTTCGCACCATTAAGTACTTCGCTGAAATCTAATTTTAGATTTTAAAATGCTTTTAAAACACCTAACCTTAAGGTTGGGTGTTTTTTTGTTGTAATATTATTATATTTATGCTATAATACATAATAGGTGAATATTATGAAAATTTTAGCAGTGGGGGATGTGTGCGGCAGCATTGGTTGCGATTATGTCCGCAAAGTTTTACCCGCTTTGAAACGCGAAAAGAAAATTGATTTTGTAATAATAAATGCTGAAAATTCGGCCGATGGTAACGGTATAACACCCTTTAGCGCTGATTCACTTTTGAATATCGGTGCAGATGTATTGACGGGGGGCAACCATTCATTTCGCCGTCAGGAAGTGCTTGATTATTTAGAAGAAAAGGATAATGTTTTGCGCCCACACAATTTTGGTGATGCAAAATATGGCAAAGGTTATGCCTTTATTGACTGCGGAAGTTATAGCGTTGCAGTTATAAATTTAAGCGGTAAAATTTACCTTGAAAAAAATGACCCTTCCTGTCCCTTTGCGGCGGCGGATGAGCTGATTGAAAAAGCCAAAGCCGACGGGGCAAAGGTTATTGTGGTTGACTTTCACGCCGAAGCCACAAGCGAAAAGCGTGCATTGGGGCTTTATCTTGATGGCAAGGTTTCGGCAGTTTTTGGCACACACACCCACGTGCAAACTGCTGATGAACAAATTTTGCAAAACGGCACGGGTTATATTACCGACCTTGGTATGACCGGACCTATCGATTCGGTTTTAGGGGTTAAAAAAGAAATTATTATTAACCGCCTTAAATCTAACGATATGTCGAAATTTGAACTTGCTGATGGCGATTGTTCATTAAGCGGATGTATTTTTGAAATTGATATTAAAACGGGCAAAACCGTTAACATAGAAAGAATATTGATATGATGAAAAAGTTTTTGGCAATTTTAATGTCGGCGGTATTACTTATTTTGCTTGTCGGCTGTGCAAATGGTGATACAAATTCACCCTCAAACGATAAGGGAAGCAACACTGCTTCGGGCAAAAAGGAAAGTATAACTTTGCTTTATTCCTTGTCTGACTCATTTAACCCTTATGAATCAATAACCGACCAAAACCGTGAAATCACAAAACTTATTTTTGAACCACTTATTCGTATAGATAACGAATTTAATGCAGTTTTGGCATTGGCAAAAGATGTAAAAATTGAGGGCACGGTTTGCACCGTAACCCTTAAAAATGTCAGTTTTTCTGACGGCAGCGCCTTGACTGCGGACGATGTGGTTTATTCTTGCAAAGCGGCGCAGGCATCAAGCGGGTTATACGCTTCAAAACTTTATGAAGTTAAAAGCGTTAGTGCTGCAAATAGAGATACGGTTGTTTTTACGCTCACAAAATCTGACCCTTATTTTAAAAACCTTTTAGATTTCCCAATTTTTAAGGCGGGCAGTGACAAAATTGTTGATGAGGACAGCGTAAAGCAGGTGCCCATTGGTTGTGGAAAATATATTTTCAACAGCGATAAAACCGAGTTGATTCAAAACCCGAAATATTACGGCGGCAGCGGTAATATTGAAAAAATTAAACTTATAAACGCGCCCGACCGCGAATCTGTTGCGCATTATGTTGAAATTGGCGCAGTTGATATTTATTTTAATGATATTTCAGATGGTGAAATTATTAGAATGAGCGGTCAAAAAAGCGATATAAATCTTAACAATTTGGTTTATATTGGGGTTAATTGTTCTTATGGCGTTTTGGCACTTGCTGAACTTCGCCAAGCAATTTCAAGCGGAATTAACCGTGACACAATTTGCGCCGATGCATTTTATAACAATGCAATTTCGGCAAATGGCTTTTTCTCACCTGTGTGGCAGGCCACAAAATCAGTTCAAAATATACAAACTTCACCAAACTCGCAAATAACTATTGAGAATTTAGAAGAAATAGGATATAATAGTTTAGATAGCGAAGGTATTCGCCGTAACGGTGGCAAGTCATTAAGGTTTAGCTTAATGGTAAATAAAGAAAACCGTTCCCGTGTGAACACCGCTAAAATGGTTGCTGACCAACTTAATGAATACGGCATAAAAATAACAGTTTTGGAAGTTTCTTTTAACGAATATAAAAACCGACTTCAAAACGGCAATTTTCAGCTTTATCTTGGCGAGGTTAGAATTACCGAAAATATGGACCTTTCACCCCTTGTTGTTGCGGGAGGTTCGGCGGCTTTCGGAATAAAAAATTCTGTAAAAACCGAAGACAAAGATGAGGAAGATACTGCGCCCAAGTTTTCAAGTTCGGCTGATATTGTAAATTCGTTTTATAAAGGCAATGCCGAAATTACCGATGTGGTTTCGGTTTTACAAACCGAAATGCCGATAATCCCCGTATGCTATCGTTTGGGTGTGCTTTTTTCAAAAGAAAGCGTTAATGTCGGCGACGCATCTTTAAATGATATTTTTTTTAATATAAAATAAATAGGAGGCATTAAATTATGATTGCTTATGACACAAGACTTGGCAAGGTTGAAATTAGTGAGGAATACCTCGCAAAGCTTATCGGTCACGAGGTTACTTCATGCTTTGGCGTGGTTGGAATGGTGCCGACAAAGGGCAAACAAAAAATATACAACCGTTTTTCAAAGTCTGATGCCGCCGATAAAGGCATTAAAGTACATGGCAACGGCGACAGCATTTCTGTCGAAATTCATATTGTTGTTACCTATGGTATAAATATAAACGCTATTGCAGTAAGCATTACCGAAAAGGTAAAGCATATTGTAAAGGATAACACAGGCCTTGATGTGAACAAGGTTACTGTTAAGATCGACGGCATTAAGGAATAACCATTTTTAAGGAGTGTATGAAATTTTGATTACCGGTGATATACTGCGCGATGCGATAATTTCCGCTGCTAATAATTTAAGCAACCATCGTAAAGCAGTCGATGATTTAAATGTTTTTCCTGTTCCCGATGGTGATACAGGTACTAATATGTCAATGACAATTGGTAACGCCGTTCGCGAGCTTGAAAAATTAAGCGGCGAAACCGCAGGCAAGGTGGCAAGTGTTAATGCATCTGCCTTACTTCGCGGCGCAAGAGGAAATTCGGGCGTTATTACTTCGCTTTTGTTCCGTGGCTTTGCAAAGGGTATCGGCAGTGCTGATACTGTTTCTGCCGAAAACTTTAAGGATGCTTTTGCAATGGGTGTTGAGGCCGCTTATAAAGCAGTTATGAAACCCACCGAAGGCACAATTTTAACCGTTGCCCGCATTGCAAGTGAATATGCTAATAAGGCATATAACGAAGGCAAGGATGAGGTTGCTGTTTTTGAAGATGCTATTGAAGGTGCAAAAGTAGCTTTGGCCGAAACCCCTGAATTACTACCGGCTCTTAAAAAAGCAGGTGTTGTTGACGCAGGTGGTCAGGGCTTTGTCCTTATATTAGAGGGTATGCTTTCTGTATTTAAAGATGGCGTTATTATTAAATCTAACTCAACCGCAGTTGCAGACGTTGAAGAAGAGGAAGAAGAAACCTCTCGTAATGCGGCAGGTGAATTTGAAACTGAAATCACCTTTACCTACTGCACCGAATTTATTGTAAACAGAGCAGAGGAATGTGAAAAAGAACCTACCGACCTTCGTGCTTACCTTGAAACAATAGGTGACTGCGTTGTTGTGGTTGACGATGATGAAATTATTAAGGTGCATGTTCATACCGACCATCCCGGTAATGCGATTGAAAACGCTTTAACCTTTGGTTCGCTTGTTCATTTAAAGATTGAAAATATGCGTGACCAACACGAAAAAGCAAAGCACGACGCACAAAATGCAAAGAAAAAACCCGCACAAAATGCTGAACGTACTGAAACCTTTACCCCTGTTGAACCTACAAAGACATTTGGTTTTGTTTCGGTTTGTGCAGGTGACGGTTTGGCAGAGCTTTTTAAAGATTTGGGTGTTGATACCATCGTATCAGGCGGTCAGACAATGAACCCCAGTACCGATGACATTTTGAAAGCGATTGAATCAACCCCCGCTGAAACTGTTTTTGTTTTGCCAAATAATAAAAACATTATTATGGCGGCCGAACAAGCAATTCCGATTAGCACCCGCAAGGTTATTGTTATTCATACAAGAACTATTCCGCAAGGTATAGGCGCAATGCTCGCCTTTGACCCCGATGCTGATGACAATGCTAATGCTATTGAAATGCAAAAGGCGATTGAACGCATCACCACAGGTCAGGTAACCTTTGCCGCACGCGACGCTGATTTTGACGGCTTTAAGATTAAGCAGGGCGAGCTTATGGCACTTCTTGGCGGTAAGGTTGCATTTGTTGACACCGACCTTGAAAAGACCGTTTTAAAGCTTCTTAAAAAGATGTTAAAGCCCGACAGTGAATTTATCACCGTTATTTACGGCAGTGATGTTACTGAAGAACAGGCGGCGGAAATTGAAGCAAAAATTCAAGAAAAATTTGGTTCTAAAGCTGAAATCACAATGATTAACGGCGGACAACCGATTTATTACTATATCCTTTCTGTTGAATAGGGGATTTTATTATGACAGCTTTCACTGATATTCAATATTTAAAGGGTGTTGGTGCTAAAAGGGCTGAAATTTTAAGAACAAAGGGCATCGACACCGTCGGTGCCCTTTTGCGTTTTTTTCCAAGAAAATATCTTGATTGGACAAAGGTTACACTTGCAAATTCGGCACCACTTCACGAAAATGTGTGTGTTAGGGCAAAAATTGTGACACCCATTGAAGAATATAACACCAAAAGCAAAATGGTGATTTATAAGTTTGTGGCAGAAGATAAAAGCGGCAAATTTTTTGTAAGTCTTTTTAATCAAAAGTTTTTGGCCGAAAGGTTAAAATTTGGTGGGGAATATTTATTTTACGGCAAGTTTGAAGGCAGTTTTATAACAAGGCAAATGAATTCGCCCATTATAAAACCTGTTGATTATAATGTTATTGAGCCGATTTACCCCGCAAGCCGTGATATGTCGTCGTCACAACTGTCACGTCTTATTAAAACGGCGGTAAAATCGGTTGAGATAGTTGAAACCTTGCCACAAATTATAATTGAAAGAAACAACCTTTGCAGTTTAAGGTTTGCAATTGAAAACATACATTTTCCGATGTCGAATGAAGCCTTTGAAAAGGCAAAGCACCGCCTTGTTTTTGAAGAACTTTTTGTTTTGCAAACGGCACTTTCAATTATAAAATTAAAATCGCACCAAAAAAGCGGTTGTGCTATAACGGTAAATTCTTTTGAGGATTTTCAAAAAAGCTTGCCGTTTTCACTAACGAATGCCCAGAAGCGTGTAGTTTTAGAGTGTATCTCTGATATGCGGTCGGGCAGACCTATGACACGGCTTGTGCAGGGTGATGTCGGCAGCGGTAAAACTGTGGTTGCGGCAGCCCTTTGTGATGTTGTGGCTAAAAACGGTTTTCAGTCGGCGCTTATGGCACCAACCGAAATTCTTGCCGAACAGCATTTTAACACCTTTAATAATTTAAGTGAAAAATTGGGTATTAAATGCGGGCTTCTTACCGGCTCTATGTCACCAAAGAAAAAATCCACCGTTAAAGAGGCACTTTTAAAGGGCGAAATTGAACTTATAATCGGTACCCACGCCCTTATAACTGATGATGTTGCCTTTAAAAATTTGGGTCTTGTTATAACTGATGAACAGCACCGTTTTGGTGTGGCACAGCGTGAAAAGCTGACTAAAAAGGGCGAAAACCCCCACACACTTGTTATGTCGGCAACACCTATTCCGCAAACCTTGGGGCTTAGTCTTTACGGTGATTTGGATATAAGTGTTATTGACGAATATCCAAAAGGCCGACAAAAAATTGATACATATTTGGTTGATTCAAGCTATCAAGCACGAATTTATAAATATGTTAAGAAGTTTTTGGATAACGGTCAGCAAGGGTATATAGTTTGTCCGCTTGTTGAGGATGGCGATGAACTTGGTTTAAAATCAGCCAAAGAATATTATAAAACCCTTTGCGAAAACGAATTTTCGGGTTACAGCTTGGGGCTTTTGCACGGTAAAATGTCGGCAAAAGACAAAGAAAAAACAATGCGAAAATTCAGCAACGGCGAAATTCAACTTTTGGTTGCAACCACCGTTATTGAAGTTGGCATTGATGTGCCAAATGCTGTTATAATGCTTATTCAAAACGCTGACCGATTTGGCCTTTCGCAACTGCATCAGTTAAGAGGGCGCATAGGTAGAGGTGCTTTAAAAAGCGACTGCATTTTAATAAGCGATAATCAGTCAAGCGATACTATCGAACGGCTTGAGGTTATTAAAAACAGCACCGATGGGTTTGAAATTGCTGATAAGGATTTTGAACTTAGGGGTCCAGGCGATTTTTTGGGAAGCCGTCAGCACGGCATACCGCAACTGAAAATTGCCGATATTTTTGCCGATAAAAATGTGTTACTGAAAGCCAAGAAAGAGGTTGAAATTTTACTTGATTATGACCCGCGCCTTAAATTTCCCGAAAATAAGGAGTTAAGGCAAGAGGTAATTGATTTATATAAACGGCTTAATGAAAATTAAAACGGTGAGGAATTTTCCTCACCGTTTTTTGCTATTTATATTCAATTTTTGTAACTGTTGTGCCATTAAGGGTAAGTGCTACGCTCTGACCTTTTTCGGTAAATGGAAGCAGATCTGACACAGTAACCTTTGCGGTGTAGATTTTATCATTATCGGCAAGCTTGATATAATAAATTGTGTTACCTTCAATAACAACTGCATTTATTTTTTCAATAACACCTTCGGCAGTTTCGGCTTTTATTTCATCGCTACCTACATTTTCGGTTTTAAGCTTTGAAATATAATCATTTTGTGCTTCTTCTACCGAATCACCCGTACCAACTATTTGATATTGATTAACATCAACAAAGGCATACATTTTAACAAGTCCCGCCGCATCTTTAAGCGACATAAAATAGGTTGGTCGGTTTGAAATATTTAATAAAAGCGGGAAGGTTGATTCATAGTTTAAATGTTGCACCTGACCCTCTGCCGAGGACATTGCAGAATATTCTTCAGCACCCGGTATTTCGTAAAATTTGGTTTCCTTAGTGCGAAGGTTTGTAAGCACAAAACCAACATTCGATTCATCACTTGTAACCGATGTCATACCTGTGTATAAATAAACGTCATCATCAATGGCAAGATAGTTATAACCATCGGTGGTTTGGAGCACACCGCGTTGACCAAAGATAGAATTAAAAAATCCCGAACGGTATTTGCCGTTGAAATTTAGTTGTTCAATAATTAAGTCGGATTCAAAAACTTGGTCAACCCAAGTGGGAATATCTTTAAGGGCGTAAAATTCACTTTCGCCTGTTACAGCGTTTAAAAGCACTGCACCGTTAATGTCGGTACCGCTCCATACACCGATTTTATAACCAATGGTGGATGCCACCCAATAAGGTGTGCCCTCTTCATCAATTTCAAAGGAAATATCGCCAAAAATTTTGGTGGGATATTTAAAACGAAGCGCACGGTTAAGGTCGCGCATAAAGTATTCACCGTCGGAATATTTTATGCCTTCCTTAAGGCGAACAAGGGTGGTTTCCTGCGTGGTCATATCAACCGTTATATATGCGGGAATACCTTGCTTTTGGTTGTTAAGCCATTTAATAATATCGCCATACATTAAGGGTGTAACGCGAACGGGCTTATCTTTATAGTTTATTTGGGTGTAAATATCTTCAATTTCAAACTGTGAAACCAAATCGGCCATTTCACCAAGCTTACGCTGTCCCAAGCGGGAGGCGGTGTCGCGGTCAACGATGGGGATTTGGTCACGGCTGATTTCGGCAACATCCTTTGTGAAATCGCCGTCACTTACAGTAATAAGGTTTTTGTAAGCTTTGGCATTAAAAATTTGCGCACCCACTACCGAGCTTAAAACACCTAAAACAATAAGCACCGCAATAAAAATAAATGTATATTTAATGGGCTTACCTAAGGCGCTTAAATCAAGGCGGGTTTTGGTGCTGACTTCAATTTTGTGTTTAAGGTTTGCCTTTATAAAGTCAAAAACCTGTGCAAAGGCGTTTATCACAACAAAAATTATTATGGACCATATCACAAAAATCCAAAAATCGCGGCTTCTGACATTGATTGGCGGCAATGTAAACCAATAGGTTAAGAAAATTGCCACAAGTGAAACAAGCCATTTTAAAATGGCTTTAAGGGCTTTGTTCATTAAAATCACTCCTAAAATTTGTAAATTAAGAATAACATATTATAAAGGCAAAGTCAAATATTGAAAACGCTTTTGATATATAGTATAATCAATAAAGGTGATAATTATGTTTAAAGAAATTAATGCAAAAGAAATTAAAGAAAATTTAATTGATTTAATTTCTAACGAATGGATGCTGATTTCTGCCGGTGATGAAAGCGGTTATAATATGATGACAGCATCTTGGGGATTTTTGGGTGAAATGTGGGGTAACGACACCGCTTTGGCAGTTGTAAGACCTCAAAGATACACAATGGAATTTATTGACAAAAGCGATTATTACACCCTTTCGTTTTATGGCGACAATAAAGAACTGCATAAAATTTGCGGCAGAATGTCGGGCAGGGATGTTAATAAAACCGAACTTTGCGGTTTAACACCTGTTTTTGCGGATAATACCGTTTATTTTGACGAGGCACGACTGGTTATTATTTGCAAAAAGCAGTATGTAGATGATATGAAAGAGGAATGCTTTACCGATAAAGCACCCCTTAAAAATTATGAAAACAAAGATTATCATAAAATGATTTTTGGTAAAATAGAAAGGGTTTTAATAAAGGAATGAAATTTTTAATTGCGTCAGATATTCACGGCTCGGCTTATTTTTGCAATTTGCTTTTAAATGCGATAAACGAGGAAAAGCCCGATAAGGTTTTGCTTTTGGGCGATATTTTATACCACGGCCCGCGTAACGATTTACCAAAAGATTATGCACCAAAGCAGGTTATTGCAATGCTTAATCCTTTAAAGGATATGCTTTTATGTGTAAGGGGCAACTGCGATGCAGAGGTTGACCAAATGGTTTTGGATTTTCCCATTATGGCAGATTATAAAACTCTTGCGGTAGCGGATAAAACTTTGTATTTGAGCCACGGCCACGTTTACGGTAAAGATAAATTACCCCCAATGAAAAAGGGCGACATATTACTTGGCGGACACACCCATGTGCCTGAAATAGTAGATATTGAGGGCAAAATTTATATGAATTGCGGCTCGGTTTCAATTCCAAAGGAAAATTCACCGCATAGCTATATGGTTTTTGAAGATGGCAAGTTTTTGTGGAAAAACCTTGAAAACGGTGAAATTTACAAAGAATATAAAATATGAAAAATGCGGTCGGTTTGATTTAAGCCGACCGCTTATTTTATACCGCTTTATTTAAAATTGCACACAAAACTGTTATGTCATCCTCACGCTTGTCGGTGCGGCGACGACGGGCCGACATACATAAATGCTCGGCTAAATCCTGTGCCTTACCGTCCTTAAAGCTTTCAATTTCAGTTCTTATCCAGTCACATCCCTCACTTGTGGCACCGTCGGATAAAAGCACCACAATGTCGCCAACACGGCATTTTACAAGGGCGGTGTCAAAGCTGATATCTCGCAAAATTCCCGCGGGGAGCGAACTGCTTTCGGCCTTTCCTGTTCGGCCATTTCGCCTCAAAATCGAGGGGGCAGCACCCGCTTTAAACAGTTCGGTCATACCGGTATAAAGGTCAATGCTTGCAATGTCAACCGTGGCAAGTGATTCGTCGGTAGATTTAAACAGCATTGAAGAATTTAATATTTTAAGTGAACAGTTATAACCAAAACCCGCTTTTATAAGCCGTGCCATAAGGCCGGATGCCATTGCACCGTCAACCGCGGCACGACCGCCTGTGCCCATTCCGTCGCTTAAAACCATAATAAAATGACCTTTGCCGTCATAAAAATATTTATAAGCATCTCCACAAAGGGTGCCACCATTGGCAGAATATTGTTCGGCACCGAAGTCGACCGATATTTCGGCACGTTCGTTTATGGAAATAAAAATTTCACCGCCAACTTCGCTTACAATGGGTGGTGCAAAATCGCGCTCGCAGGAGATAGAGCACAGCCGCATGACCTGTGCGCGATTTATGACAAGTTCGTTTGATTTTTTAAGTTTCATTTCCAAGGTCATTCGCCCAAAGCGGTCCACGCGGGAACAACATTCATCAAGATTTATGCCAATGTTTTTTAATGCTGCGGCAGCATTTTCGGCGGCGGAATTATCAAAGTTTTCTTGCAATTCAAAATCATCCGCCAAATCGGACAGCATATTTGCAATTCCGCCAAATTGGTCCGACACGACCGACCTTACTTCATCAATTCGGTTTTCGGCCGCAATGCGTGAGGCATAATCGGTATAGTGCTTGAAAACGGCATTGCCCATACGGGCGGTGCGAAGGCATCTGCCTTTAAATTCTTCGGTGGTGTGGGTTTCGGGGTTAAGCTCGCCTTGTTTTACCGCTTTGGTCATTTCCAAAATAGCGGCAACCGTTTCATCCCGCCTTTTTTCCCAACAGTGAAGTCGCAGCTTACAGCCGCTACAAGCATCCTGCTCAATAGCGTTTATAACTGTGCTGAAATTCGGCGCATTTATTTTTGAAAGTTCAAGTGACACCTTGTCCACTGTGTCAGAAACATCCTTTAAAGCGTTAGAAGCCAAATTAAGTCGTATGGTAAGCGATTTTTTAATACCGCTTGGGATTAAAACTTTTGGGTATGCCGAAAAAACTTTGCCGAATATAATTCCTAAATTTCTAGGGGTTAAAAGAAAAATCAGTGACCCCAAAACCGCTTCAATAACGGTGGTGGCTATTAAAATGTTGTTACCGGTTGAAACTGCACCAATAAATGAAAGCCCTAAAATAATAAGTATTTGGGCATATTTTCCTATAGAAGAAAAAACGCCGCACATAAGCCCCGCAAATGCAAACGCCACACCGATATTACCCGATATACCGCCAAGCGAAAGGGTAAAGGCAACGGCGGTGCCGCTTATGGTGCCTGAAATTATACCGCCGTATTTTGAAGCGGTTAAAACAAGTAAAACGCTTAAAATTCTGCCTAAAGAAACACCCATGACTTGCAGGTTGAAAAGCCCCATTATAATAATGTTAAGGGTGATTAAAACCGATACAAGTTCGCTGGCACAAAGCCCCGCCTGTGCTTTGTCAAATGCTTTAAATGCGCGGTTCACAAAATAAGCGCCCGCTGCCGTTAATAGCATTTCGCTTATAATATCAAGCGAATTGCCACCAAGACCGCGGTAGGTTGCGGCCGATGTCATAAGACTTGCAAGCCCAGAAATAAGGGTTACAAAACCATCGCTTTTAACAAGGTTTTTATAATTGCTTAAAAGCAATTTAATGGCAAGCACAGCAAAAAGGCAAGCGGTATATTTAAAACCATTGCCTTGGGTTACGGGGAATATATACCCCAAAAACACCCCCAAAGCGCCTGATGCCGTATATGTAAGTGGTGTGCCCGCAATTAGCGAAATGCCAAAGGGCAACAGCTTGTCCATTACTACCGCACGGGTTGAAAAATATCCGCAAAAAGCAACAAAAATATGCGAAAATGCAGCAAAAGCCATTTCCTTTTTTGAAATTTTTTCTAAAGTGTTAGGAATTTTTACAATATCCTTCAATTTTTATCACCGCCGTAATTTATTCGATTTAATTGTATAGCGAAAATTTAGAAAAGTTTGTCAAACGGTGGTGTAAAAACAAATAACATTTTGTCAAAACAATAGTGTTTTAATATTTTTTGAAAATAATGAATAAAAAAATTCTTTTTGCAAAATTTAATTTGGTAAATTTGAAATAGTTTTTCTTGACTTTGCATAGAAAAAAATGTATAATATTGAATACTTGGCGACTTGTGCCAAAAAATAAATTGAGGTGGTATTTTTAACATGGCAAAAACTATTAAAATTACCCAGGATGGACTTTTAAAGCTTCAAAACGAGCTTGAATATCTTAAGACAGAAGGCCGTACTGATATTGCTGAAAAAATTAAGGTTGCGCGTGGTTATGGCGACCTTTCTGAAAACAGCGAATATGACGAAGCCAAAAACGATCAAGCTAAAATTGAAGCCAGAATTGTTGAAATTGAGGCAATTCTCAAAAATGTTGAAGTTATTGAAGAAGTTAAGGGCAGAGGAAAGCCCAAAGCCGTTTCCTTGGGCGTTACGGTAAAGGTTTTGGATGTTGAATTTGACGAAGAATGCGAATATCGTGTTGTTGGTTCACTTGACGCTGACCCTATGAACGGCAAAATTTCGGACGATTCACCATTTGGCAAGGCATTGCTTGGCAAAAAAATTGGTGACGAAGTTATTGTTGACGCCCCCGCAGGCGAACTTAAATTCAAAATTTTAGAAATTTTAAAATAATTCTCTTTTAAAATTCTTTTAGGAAGTGACAAGATGGAACAAAATAAAGTTCAAAATCAACCAATCGAGCAAGACTTCAACGAAATCGTTAAGGTTCGTCGTGAAAAACTTGCAAACTTAAAAGAATCGGGCAACGACCCATTTTTAATTACAAAGTTTGACTTTGATAATGATTCTGAAAACATCAAAGCAAATTTTGACGAACTCGAAGGCAAAACCGTTAAAATTGCGGGCAGAATTTTGGCACGCAGAATTATGGGTAAAGCCAGCTTTGTCGGTTTAAGCGATGCTACCGGTAAAATTCAGCTTTATGTTCGTCGTGACGATGTTGGCGAAGATGTATATGCCGGTTTTAAAAAGTGGGATATTGGTGACATTATCGGTGTTGAAGGTTTTGTTTTTAAAACCCAAACAGGCGAAATTTCAGTTCACGCTACTTCTATCAAACTTTTGTCAAAGTCACTTTTACCTTTGCCTGAAAAGTTCCACGGTCTTACCAATAACGACTTACGTTTCAGACAAAGATATGTTGACCTTATTATGAACCCTAATGTTAAGCGCAATTTCGTTATTCGTTCACAGTTTATCAAGTTTATGAGAAATTATCTTGATAATATGAACTATATTGAAGTCGAAACCCCTGTGCTTAATACCATTGTTGGTGGTGCGGCCGCCCGTCCTTTTGTGACACACCATAATACATTAAATATACCAATGTATATGCGTATCGCAACCGAGCTTCCCCTAAAGCGCCTTATTGTCGGCGGTATGGACAGGGTTTATGAAATTGGCCGTATTTTCAGAAACGAAGGTATGGACCCCAAACACAACCCCGAATTTACAACGGTTGAACTTTACCAAGCATACGCTGATTTCCACGATATGATGGACATTGCCGAAGGTATCATTTCAGGTGCCGCAAAGGAAATTTTGGGCACTTATGAGGTTGAATGGCTTGGCGAAAAGATTGACTTAACACCCGGTTGGCGCCGTCTTACTATGGTGGACGCTGTTAAGGAATATGCAGGTGTTGACTTTGGCGCAATTACCGATGATGCCGAAGCTGTTAAAGCGGCTGAAAGCATTGGTGTTGAGCTTGCCGATACTGCTGATAAGACTTGGGGCAATGCACTTTATGCTTGCTTTGACCAACGTGTTGAAGAAAAGCTTATTCAGCCCACATTTATCACAATGTATCCTGTTGAAGTTTCACCGCTTACAAAGGCATCTCCCGCAGACCCACGCCTTACCGAACGTTTTGAACTTTTTGTTTGCCACAGCGAGCTTGCAAACGCTTATTCTGAGCTTAACAACCCCATTGTTCAGCGTGAACGCTTTGAAAAGCAGTTAGAGCTTCGCGAACGCGGTGATGATGAGGCCGAAATGCTTGATGAGGATTTCCTTATTGTTATGGAATATGGTATGCCTCCAACAGGTGGTATGGGTATCGGTATTGACCGCGCAGTAATGCTGCTCACCAATTCTGATACTATTAGGAAAGTAATCCTATTCCCCACAATGAAGCCGTTGGATTAAAAATTAACACCCTATGACCCAAAAAGTCATAAAATGTTTTTGTGTATCATATAATACACCGCAAAATTCAGTTTGCCGCTTCTATAATATCATACAATTCTTTCGTTTCCTTTTCTGAACATTCAACCGTGAAGCTAGTGAATTCTTTTGTATTTGAAAAAATAACAATTCTGTCTGTATGTAACCTAAAAGTATATTTATTATCAATAACAACTTGGTAATCACCCACACAGTTACAAAAATCATTGCCGGCAGGTTTTCCGTCAATTGCAGCGATTAGTTTATCACAAAAGGAAGCATCTTCTATTTTCGTTTCTTTTTCTTGCGTTTGAATTTCGTTTGTATAAGTAATTTTCGGTGTATTTTCCGGTTTATTAAAATATGCTACTCCGTTTTTTGTGCCAATCATATCTCTTGTGATATTACATCCGCAGAAAGAAAGTGTAATAACCACCATTAGGAAAATTAAAATATATTTTTTCATACATACAACCTCCCTTTTAAAATAATATCATAGAACTGTAGAATTTTCAATAAAATTCCATCATTGTACGATTTTAGGCCATTTTTTAGACCATTTCAGA
>JAZSNW010000081.1:0-8683 GCA_045536615.1 Acutalibacteraceae bacterium
ACCTGTTTTGGTGTTGTTGCAACCGACTGCACAATAAAATGGTCAATTCCCGCCTTTTCGCCTTCAATAAGCAAATCGCTGACAGTACCCTTGCAAAGTCGGATCGTAGCCATGTCGTTCTGTGAGCCAAGGAGTGGATCATTTGGTTTGTCTTCCTAAGACCGCTTGGCCTCCGACTTACCTGTTTTGGTGTTGTTGCAACCGACTGCACAATAAAATGGTCAATTCCCGCCTTTTCGCCTTCAATAAGCAAATCGCTGACAGTACCCTTGCAAAAGGACTTGCAGTTATAAAAATTGTCAGTACCCGCAACCGCCCTTTCGGCAACCTTTTCGGGATAAATATGGCAGTGTGAATCGATTACATATATTCCGTTTACCACTATTTCTTCAGTCCTAATTTCTCTACTGCGTTTTCACGCATTTTATATTTCAAAATTTTACCTGCGGCATTCATTGGGAAAGCATCAACAAAGTCATAATAACGCGGCACTTTGTGTCTTGCCATATGGTCGGCAATATACTGACGCATTTCATCCTCGGTCATACTTTCGCCATCTTTTAAAATGATGCAGGCCATAATTTCTTCGCCGTATTTTTCGTCCGGCACACCGATAACTTGAACGTCGCTAACTTTTGGGCAGGTGTAAATAAATTCTTCAATTTCCTTGGGGTAAATATTTTCACCACCACGAATTATCATATCCTTTAAACGACCTGTTATGCGGTAATTTCCGTCATCATCCTTACAAGCAAGGTCGCCTGTGTGAAGCCAACCGTCCTTATCAATGGCTTCGGCTGTGGCTTTGGGCATTTTGTAATAACCCTTCATAATATTATATCCACGAGCAACAAATTCGCCATTAACACCGTTTTCGCAGTCCTCCCCTGTTTCGGGATTGATGATTTTACATTCAACATTTGCAAAAGCGCTGCCAACAGTTTCGGTGCGAACTTCCAAACTGTCATAATAACGGCTCATAGTGCAACCCGGGGCTGCTTCGGTTTGACCGTAAACAGACACGATTTCGCGCATATTCATTTCAACAGTTGCGCGTTTCATAAGGTCGGCAGGACAGTTTGCACCCGCCATAATGCCAACACGAACATAGCTGAAATCGGTTTTTGCAAAATCGGGGTGTTCCATCATTGCAATAAACATTGTGGGCACAGCGTTAAAGGTTGTGATATGCCCGCTGTTAACACAAGCCAACGCCGACTTTGGTGAAAAATCCGGAAGCGGACACATTGTAGCGCCGTGTGTCATTGCGGCTGTCATTGAAAGCACCATACCAAAGCAATGGAACATAGGCACTTGAATCATCATTCTGTCGGCGGTGGAAAGTTCCATCTGGTCGCCGATGAATTTACCGTTATTTACAACATTGTAGTGGGTAAGCATTACACCCTTTGGAAAGCCCGTTGTACCCGATGTATATTGCATATTGCAAACATCGTCCTTATCAACGCGGGACGCCATTCTATACACTTCGGAAAGTGGTACTTGGCCTGCGCGGTCAAGCGCAGCTTCCCAAGTTAAACAACCCTTTTGCTTAAAGCCAACAGTAATAGCATTACGCAAAAATGGTAATCGCTTGCTGTGAAGCGGTTCGCCCGGCTTAATATTTTCAAGTTCGGGGCAAAGTTCGGCAATGATTTCGCCATATTTACAGTCTTTTGCACCTTCGGTCATAATAAGGGTGTGGGTGTCAGACTGCCTTAAAAGATATTCAATTTCGTGTATTTTATATGCAGTGTTAACCGTTACAAGAACCGCACCAATTTTTACAGTTGCCCAAAAAGCAATATACCATTGCGGCACGTTTGAAGCCCAAACCGCAACGTGTGTACCTGCCTTTACACCCAAAGATATAAGTGTGCGGGCAAATTCATCAACATCATCACGGAATTCGCTATAAGTTCTTGTATAGTCAAGTGTTGTATATTTAAAAGCATATTGGTCAGGAAATTCTTCAACAATTCTGTCAAGCATTTGTGAAAAAGTGTTATCGATTAAACGGTCTTTTTCCCAAACATAAACACCTGTATGAGCACGGTTATAGTAAAGTGAATTATCACTTTTTGAAGTGTCGCTAAACTGCTTCATAAAGGTGACAAACTGTGAAAAAACAATTTCCAAATCGTCGATTTCTTCGCACCATTCGGGTACCCATTCAAGCGAAACAAAGCCGTCAAAATTAACCGAACGAAGCGCCAAAATCATATCAGCGATAGGCATTTCACCCTCGCCAAGTAAACGAAATCCCACGCCATCAACAGTTTTTACAGCATCCTTCAAATGCACCTGTTTAACATAAGCGCCAAGGTTTTTAATGGTGGTTTCGGCATCTTCGTTATTGTAAAAATATGGTGCGTACATATCCCAAAGGGAAGCCAAACTATCCGACGCAAATTCATCAAGCAAATTACGCAATTTTAATGTGTCAGCAAACACACCCGAAGTTTCAACCAACAAAACAACACCGCTTTTTTCAGCGATAGGCAAAAGTTCGGTTATAACCTGTTTAATATATTCAATATCGTCAAAATCGTATGCCTTGATACGAACATAAGGAATGTGCAAATTGTTTGCATATTCAATACAAGCCGAAACTTCTTTTAAAGTGGTTTCCTTTTCGGTGGCATCCGCCAAATTGCAAATGCTATCAATACAAGGTATGCTAAGTTTCTTTTCATAAAGTTTTCTTAATGTTTTAGGGGCGGTCGATGCGTGAAAAGCGCCGTCCTTTTGGGTGAAAAGTTCGTTATGAATGTTATGAAGTTCTATACCTTGAAATTTTAAATCAACGGCAATGTCGCAAAAATCGTCAAAACTGCGGCCGTGCCAACCCTTTGTTGAAAAAGATAATTTCATTTAATTTATGCCTCCTCGTAAACAATTTTGTTTACAGCATTTATATATGCCTTAATTGCGGTAGCAATAATGTCGGTAGAAATACCGTTACCTGAATAAAGTTTGCCGTTTACACGAAGCTTAACAACGGCATTACCCATAGCGCCTTTACCTTCGGTAACTGACTGAATTTGGAAATCGTCAAGTTCGTAACGGCAACCAATAATTTGTTCAATAGCATGGAAAGCCGCATCAATCGGACCGTCACCTGTGCTTATACCCTGCTTGCTTTCGCCCTTTACGTCAAGAGTAATTTGAGCCGAAGCGGTGATGATATTACCGCTGTTTACAACAAAGTTTACAAGTTTAAAGGTTGGTTCAACCTGAAGCGCAACAGTAGCAACAATAGCATCAAGTTCTTTTGAAGTGACTGTGCGGTTTGCGGCAACACGCAAAAATTCTTCATAAACTTTTGCAGAATCATCTTCGGATAAATCATACCCTAAACGGATAACCGCATCCAAAACAGTTTGCTTATCATCGCCCTGACACAAAGATAACTCTTCGCTTAAATCGTCGGTTTTAACAACATCCTTTGTATCCTTGGCGTTACCCATAATCCAATCAATTTGACCAATAATTCGGTTAAGTTGAGTATATTTAACATCACTTGCAATATCTAAATTATTGCCGCAATTTTTAATAACACCGGCAAAGGTCAACAAATCAATTTCGTTTGAAACGGCAGTTTTTACAGTGTTTACGCCATTCTTTACCGCCATAACAGCATTAGCCACAGCAAGACCATTTTTGTTTTCACAAGCAACACCGTCAACATCCAAACCGCTGATGAATGCGCCGAATTCGTCCGGCATCATTTCGGCGGCATTGTCACAAACAGTAACAACATTTGCGCCCGACTTTCTTGCAATGCTTATTGCTTCTTTCAAAAAGTCAATTTCAGCGCGGGTTGCGTCAAGTGCTACAAATTCAACATCAGAAATTTTGGATTTAGCGTATGTAATCAAATCTTCAATAAGTTTAAGCATTTTATCGGGTTTCTTATGAAAACCATATTCCATACCAACAGTAGACATTGGAAGTTCAATTCTAACTCTGCCTTTATTGGCTGTATTAAGCGCCAAAACCGCATCATCCACACCTTGTTTAGTGGGCACGGCAGCAAGTGACAAAACCGCATTTTTAACAAAGTATGCCATAGTTTTAACAAGCAAAGTGTCGGTCTTTAAATTTTCCATTTGTGAAAGTTCAATAGCTGAAACCGAAAGCTTTTCAAGTTGTCTTGCAATTTCAATTTTTTCCTTAAAACTAAAATTTGCCTTTAAAGATAAAGTTTTGTCAACAATTTTGATGTTCATAAAAAATCCTCTTTCAAAATAAAAATAAAGCCCCGAGATTGCGATATTGCAATCTCAGGGACGAAAATTTCGCGGTACCACCCTGATTACCGTTTGAAAAAACGGTCACTCAAACAAAGCTCAAACAAGCTTTTTGCCAAGATAACGGGGCAAACCGTAGCCACTTACTAAAAATTCAGAAGCTCTGCTCAGGAACGAGACTTGCACTTTTTGACCGTACCACCTTGCACCGAAACGGTGGCTCTCTTAAACGGGTGAAAAAAGCAATAATTCCGTCAACGCATTTAAAATATAATAATTAAAATATAAAAAGATTATAACACCCCAAAACCGCTTTGTCAAGCGTTTTAAAGGGGCGTTTTTTTCAAAATATTAAAGTTGATCTTTTAACTCTTTTAGTTTTTCGATACAGTTTACGCAAACGGTATAACCATTGTATTTTACAAGTTCATCCAAAGTGTTGCAGAAAAAACAAGCGGGCTTATATTTTTTCAAAACAATGCTGTCATCTTGAATAAAAATTTCAAGACTGTCGACATTGCTTTCAATATTTAACTGTTTTCGAATTTCTTTCGGGATAACCACCCTGCCCATTGAGTCAACATCACGAATTATACCTCTTGTTTTCACAAATCACACCTCCGAAAAAATTTGTAAATATTATAACATTTTTGACATTAAATGTCAATATTACCAATTTATTGGCTCTAAACCGTTGGCTTTTAAAATTTCATTAGTCTTTGAAAAATGCTTACAACCGAAAAAACCACGATAAGCCGAAAGCGGACTTGGATGAACACAAACAAGTTTTTTATGAATTGGATTTGTAATAATTTTTGCCTTTTTTTGAGCCGGACTTCCCCAAAGCAAAAAAACAACGGGGGTTTGTTTTTTGTTAAGTTCACTTATGACGCGGTCGGTGAAAATTTCCCACCCTTTATCTTTATGACTTTGCGGTTGACCTTCGCGAACGGTTAAAACATTGTTAAGCATTAAAACACCCTGTTTTGCCCAATGTGTAAGGTCGCCGCTTTGGGTTATAGGTCTTCCAACATCATCGTAGAGTTCTTTAAAAATATTATTAAGCGAAGGTGGTGGTTTTACACCTTCCCTCACCGAAAAGCAAAGCCCGTGTGCTTGATTAAAACCGTGATATGGGTCTTGCCCGATTATAACCACCTTTGTATCCGCAAAAGAGGTGTATTTTAAAGCGTTAAAAACATCCTTTTTGGGTGGATATACGGTATATTTATCATAATCTTCGTGTAAAAAAGCAAAAAGCCCCTTTAAATAGGGCTTTTCCCATTCGTTATTTAATATTTCATCCCAATCGTTATTAAGCTTCACTGCCTTTTCCACATCCTTGACAAAATTATAATTGCAACTTGAACCGGAATGCCTATAAACAAAATTTTCCATATATTAAAGCTCATAAACTGAAATGTAAAACAAAGCAAAAATGACCAAACAAGCAGTGACAAAAGCAAAAACAGACCTTTTCTTTTATGCCAAATACAGTCAAAAACGATAGCCACAATAAAGGTTGCGGGTACTGCCCAACCAAAAAGCATCCACTGACTTTTGTGGGTAAAAATATCCAAAATAACAAACAACAAAAGGGCGACAAACCAAACGCCAACAACAGCCAAATTTGTGATGCTTATATAAATGCGTTTTTTGTCGTCATTTTTTATTGGTTGTGGGGTTACAACCTCGTCACCGATTATATAGTCAAGACTGACACCATAAAGTTTGCTGATTTTATAAAAAACTTCGACCGATGGCAAAGATTCGCCCTTTTCCCATTTAGAAATTGCCTTGTCTGAATATGACAATTTTTCAGCAAGTTCTGCCTGCGTCAACTTATTGTGTTTTCTAAGATATAAAAGTTTTTTTCCTATAATTTCATTTAAATTTTCCATAATTTCATTATACCATTTTTAAAAAAATTAGTCAATAAATTAAAACGATTTGCCAATATTATAAAATAAGGGGTGATTTTTTGGGTATTATTCAATGTGCGGAAAACTGCCGCTTTCAAGACGACGGTTATTGTGCGTTAGACTGTTGTTGCAACATAAATTCAACCGAACATTCTTGTCCATATTTTATTTCAAAATCACTTGACCGCGTCAATGGCCTGTCGCAAATTGCTGACACCGATAAGGGTGATTGAATCGGGACAGTCGGTAATTTGTTTTATGCACGCTTTGGGCAAAATACATTTTGTAAAACCAAGGCGCGCTGCCTCGTTAACACGGGCATTTGCACGCGAAACCGACCTTATCTCACCCGAAAGACCAATTTCACCAAAGGCAACGGTTTGTTCGTTAATGGGTTTGTCCATCACACCCGAAACCAACGATAATGCAACCGCTAAATCGGCCGCCGGCTCATCAATTTTCATGCCGCCGACAATGTTAAGATATGCGTCTAAATTTGAAAAACAAATGCCAATTCGCTTTTCTAAAACCGCCAAAATAAGACTTAAACGGTTGTAATCAAAACCGGTTGCGGTACGGCGCGGATTTCCAAAACCGGTTGTGGTAACAAGCGCCTGAACTTCTGACAAAATTGGGCGCGTACCCTCTATAATACAGGTTATACAGCCACCCGAAACATTGGTCATCCTTCCCGATAACATTTGGGCAGATGGGTTTTCAACCTCAATAAGTCCGGCTTCGCTCATTTCAAAAACGCCAATTTCGTTAGTAGAACCAAAACGGTTTTTAATCGCCCTTAAAATGCGGTAAGATTGGTTGCGCTCACCTTCAAAATATAAAACAGTATCTACGATATGTTCCATAACCTTAGGGCCCGCAATTTCGCCACCCTTATTAACATGGCCAACAATAAGAATCGGGATATTAAGTGCCTTGCCTGTTCGCAAAAGCATATTTGTTGATTCACGCACCTGAACAATACTGCCCGCACTTGAAGAAAGTTCGGAAATAGTCATTGTTTGAATTGAATCAATCATCACAAGGTCAGGTTGAGATGAATTTATATATTCGCAAATTGCTTGTGTGTCGGTGGCAGTCATAATTTTAATGCTGTCACCCTTTACACCAATTCTTTCGGCGCGCATTTTAATTTGCACTGCCGACTCTTCACCCGATACATAAAGCACATTAAGTTTTTGTTGCACCGCTTTGCAAACCTGCAAAAGTATTGTTGATTTACCAATACCCGGGTCACCGCTTAAAAGCACAACCGAACCTTTTACAATACCACCGCCAAGAACACGGTCAAATTCCTTAATATTTGTAACAAAGCGCACCTCGTTTGAAGAGGTTATTTCATTTAAAGATTTAGCAGAAACCGCGCTATATGAAGAACTTGATAATGCACGAGATGAAGAAATATCCACCTTTACATCTTCTTGCAAGGTGCCCCACGCATTACAAGACGGGCATTTACCCATCCATTTTGCCGTTTCATAGCCACATTCACTGCAAACATAAACAACCTTTGATTTTGCCATTATATACTCCTTTAGTGCAAAATTATATACCCGATGCACTGAAATATTCCAAAATTCCCGACATTATGCAAAATGCCATTTTTTGCTGATATTCGCTGCTTTTCAACCGTTCAAGTTCGGCTTTGTTACTTAAAAAACCGCATTCCACCAAAACCGCAGGCACAGTTGCATTATAAAGCAAAAAAGTGCTGCTTGTTGCCTGTTTATTAACCCTTTGGTTTTCAGGTTGCAAATTTGCAACGATTGATTTTTGAATAAATTCACCCAAAGTTTTTGACTTGTCATCCCTGCTGTAAAACACCTGTGAACCATTTGCCGCCGAAGTTGTAAACTTGTTAAGATGAATGCTTACAAAAATGCTTTCGGGGTTTTCTTTCATAAGATTTAGGCGGTTTTCCAAATCTTCGCGTTTAAAAAACGCACCGCCCGATGACGCACCGCTATCGGTTGAAACGTCATCCTCTCTGGTCATTATAACCTCAAAACCGTAAAGTTTCAAGAACATCTCGGTTTGTTTTGCAATCTTCAAATTTATATCCTTTTCAACCGTACCGTCACTTGCTACTGCGCCGCCGTCATAACCGCCGTGGGCTGAGTTAGCCAATACTACACTTTTTTAGTATTCTTGCATAAATTGTCGATTTTCGAGTGGTTAATTTCACTAAATTTTCCACTCGATCTTGATTTCTCTCTTACCACCCTCCCCGAGCTTTCCGATGAAGATTTTGCTTATAAATTCATCGGCAATCTCGAAAGTAAGAGTGTCAATTTTTCGGTACTTTTCGAGTATAGATTTCGTATCCATTTTTGTTTCACCGCTTGAAAGGGCTACAAGCTTTGATTTCAAAATTTCGATGCGTTTTTCTGTATCATCTGATTCCTTTTGATAGTTCTCTCGGTACTTTGTAAACTCCTCTAAGCTGATGATACCGTCTAATTTATCGGTGTACATCTGAGCCATTCGGTT
>JAZSNW010000114.1:0-2689 GCA_045536615.1 Acutalibacteraceae bacterium
CGCCAAAAGTGCCAAGACGGAAGGACTGTATATTTTTGTGGCGGCGAAGATTCGCTTGCACATTTTTGCGAAGCACACCTGTACCCTTGCCGTGAATAATGCGAATGGTATCAATGCCCGAAAGCACCGAATTGTCAATAAAAGCATCAAGCTCTAAAATGGCTTCATCACTAGCTTGACCGCGAAGGTCAATTTCGGTGACAGCGGTACGCTCGGCACGGGATTTAAGCCCAGTAACATTGCGGGTTTTTGGTTTTTCGGTTGTGGGCGAAAAACTTGATTTAAAACGCAGATTTTCAAAATCTACCCACATTTTAATTGCACCCGCCATAACATAGGCCTGCTTTTTGTCAGGTTTAACATCAATAACGGTTGCATCCCTGCCAATGTCGGCAATAACCACAATATCGCCCTTGTTAACGGTTTTAACCGCTTCACCCGCCACTTTTTTAACGGTTATGGGGTCGGCATCGGTTTCAAGCTCTCTTAATGTGCCTTTATATGCAAGTCGTGCCTTTTCGGCAAGTTTTGCGGCATTTTCGGAATTGATTTGCTTTTTCATTTCTTCAAGTTCGTTAAGCAAAAGCGATGACTTATACCGTGTGTCTTCTAAAATTCGTGTGGCTTTTTCGCGGGTTTCACTTAACGCTTTTTCAAGCTTAATTTCAAGTTCTTTTTCACGCATATCGCTTTTACGCTTTGCCTCATCAAGCTCAAAGCGTAATTTTTGCACCTTTTTATGCTCGTTTTCGGCCTCGCGCCGTGCATTTTCTAAAGATGCCACAACCCGTTCAAAGCGCAAATCTTCATCCCTTACTTGCTCTTTGGCAGAATCAATTATGCTTTGGTCAAGACCAAGTTTGCCCGAAATTGCAAAAGCATTTGAGCGCCCCGGCATACCGATTATAAGGCGATATGTGGGTTTAAGGGTTTTAACATCAAATTCGCAACTTGCGTTTTCAACCCTTTCGGTGTCAATAGCATAAGATTTAAGCTCGGGATAGTGGGTGGTCGCCACCACGCGACTGCCGAAAATTGATAATCTCATTAAAATTGCTTTTGCAAGTGCGGCGCCCTCTATTGGGTCGGTACCCGCACAAAGTTCATCAAACAATACAAGTGAATCATCATCAGCATTGTCTAAAATTGAAATGATATTAACCATATGGGATGAAAATGTAGAAAGCGACTGTTCGATGCTTTGCTCATCGCCGATATCAGCAAAAATTTTGCTGTAAATTGCAATTTCACTGCCATCATCAACAGGCACCATTAAACCACACATTGTCATTAAAGTTAAAAGACCAATGGTTTTAATGGTAACAGTTTTACCGCCTGTGTTAGGACCGGTTATAACAAGGGTGTTATACTCTTTTCCAAGTCCCACCGTAATTGGCACAACGGTTTTATAGTTAATAAGTGGATGCCTTGCATTTTTTAAATAGGTATAACCCTTTTTGTTTATTTTGGGCATTGCCGCCTTCATTTTATAAGCAAGTTTTGATTTTGCAAAAATTAAATCAAGCTCTACAAGGGCGTTAAAGGAGGAGGTAATACCGCCAACAAAACTGCCTGCCTCAGCCGAAAGTTCAGCTAAAATACGGTCAATTTCCTCTTTTTCCTTAATTTTTAAAACCCTTATTTCGTTGTTTGTTTCAACAACCGATATTGGTTCAATAAACAGTGTAGAGCCCGTAGCCGAAGTATCGTGCACAATACCACCGATTTGCCCCTTATGCTCGGCTTTAAGTGGCACAACAAACCTGCCGTCGCGCTGGGTAACTATATTATCTTGCAAATATTTTGCGGTTGGACCTTTTACAATTTTGTCCAAAAGTTCGCGTATTTTTGAAGATTTTGCGCTTATCTTACGGCGAATGTCATAAAGTGTTGGGGAAGCATTATCGTTAAGTTCTTCCTCATTTTTAATTGCAAAATTTATTTTATCTTCTAAATATTTGTTGGGAATTAAACTACCGAACAAATCTTCAAGCGGTGTGTTTTGAAGCCCTGTGCAGTTTTCGCGCCAACTTTTTACCACGCGAATTACCCTTAATGTTTCAGCCACATCAAGCAAATCGCGCATTGAAAGCACCGCACCCGCATCAGCTCGGTTTAAAACCGACAAAACATTTTTAGCCCCTGAAAAGTTTGGGGTTTGGTACATTGATGAAAACTGATATGCCGAAAAGGTTTCGCTTAAAAGCTTTGAAACCTCGTCAAAATCAGTTTTAGGTATAAGAGTTAAAGCCCTCTCACGACTGTCCTTAATAGACGCTTCGTTTGAAAGCATTTGTAAAATTTTATCAAGCTCTAAGGTTTTAGAATATCTTTCGATATTATACATTTTTTACTCCTTAATACTGTCGTAGAAATCTAAAGTTTTAAAACGGTAATTAGTTTGGGCGACCAAATAAGCCGAGGTTAAATCACTTAACAGCTTGGCTCGGTCATTAGGAATTTCAAAATTATAAAGCTTTTCAAAATCAGAATAAACGATGTGCCTCATGGCCGAAATCATGGTTTTATCGGCAGGAATGGCTCTGCTGTCCCTTGGACATCCGCCACAAGTGATAATTCCTTCTTCGGCGTTGAAATACATAATATCATCTTCAAATTTACCTCAGTTATCACAAGCAATCAGGTTTGGTGCATAACCCGAAATCGAAGCAGTTCGAAGCTCGGTTAT
>JAZSNW010000027.1:0-3531 GCA_045536615.1 Acutalibacteraceae bacterium
TTTCTATTGACCAAAAAACAACCTCTAAAAACCCGCGTTCAACTGTTGGTACAGTTACCGAAATTTATGACTATTTGCGCCTTTTATATGCTCGTGTAGGTGTTCCGCACTGTCCTGTTTGCGGTAAAGAAATTAGTCAGCAAACAACCGACCAAATTGTTGACACCGTAATGAAATTAGAACAGGGCAGTAAAATTCAAATTTTGGCGCCCACAATTATAAACCGCAAGGGTGAGCATGTTAAAGAGCTTGAACACGCCCGCAAACAAGGCTATGTAAGGGCGAGAATTGATGGTTTAACTTATGACCTTTCGGAAGAAATTAAACTTGAAAAGAACAAAAAACACACTATTGAAATTATTGTTGACCGCCTTGTAATTAAAGATGATATTCAGTCACGACTGACCGACAGTATCGAAACCGCTATTAAATTGTCTGGCGGTTTGATAAGTGTTGATGTAATTGGTGGGGAAGAGCTAAAATTTTCGCAAACTTATGCTTGTGATGAACACGGAATAAGCATTCCCGAACTTACCCCCACAATGTTTTCCTTTAATAACCCAATGGGCGCTTGTCCACACTGTATGGGCATCGGTATGTTTATGAAGGTTAACCCAAAGCTTTTAATAAGTGATGATTCACTTTCATTGCTTGAAGGTGCAATTAAGGCATCGGGCTGGGGTGTAAATAGTTGGTTTAACCCCGATGCTTCAACCATTGCCGAAATGTATTACCGCGCTATTGCCGAAAAGTTTAATTTCGATATAAACACACCTTGGAAAGATATTTCAAAAAAAGCGCAAGAAGCCGTTCTTTATGGTACAAACGGTGAAAAAATTAAGCTTGTGCGTAATACAGACTTTGGCGGTGGTACCTATTACAGCGAATTTGAGGGTGTTGTAAACAACCTTGAACGCCGATATAAAAACACAACAAGTGATTATTCACGAAACGAAATTGAAAGTTTAATGACCGAATCTCCTTGTGAGGTTTGCGGCGGCAAACGCTTAAAGCCCGAATTTTTGGCGGTTACGGTTGGTGGCAAAAATATTATTGAATTTTGCGATATGTCCATCGATGACGAGCTTGAATTTATTAACTTGTTATCCTTTGGTCAGCGTGACAGTATGATTGCAAAGCCAATTTTAAAAGAAATTCGCGAACGACTAATATTTTTGCAAAGTGTTGGTCTTGAATATTTAAACCTTTCTCGTTCAGCGGGTACTTTGTCGGGCGGTGAAAGTCAGCGTATTCGTTTGGCAACTCAAATTGGCTCATCTTTAATGGGTGTTTTATATATTCTTGACGAGCCAAGCATTGGACTTCATCAACGCGATAACGAGCGTTTAATTGCCACTTTAAAGCGACTTCGCGACTTGGGTAATACCGTAATAGTTGTTGAACACGACGAGGACACAATGCGTGCCGCCGACCATATTTTAGATATTGGCCCAGGGGCAGGTATTCACGGCGGCAAGGTTGTATTTTCGGGCAATCTTTCCGAACTTGAAAAGTGTGAAAATTCGCTTACCTCAGACTATTTGTTTGGCAGAAAATGTGTGCCTGTGCCCAAAGAACGCCGCAAGGGTAACGGTCAGTCACTTGTTATAAAGGGCGCTTCCGAAAACAACCTTAAAAAAGTTGATGTTAAAATTCCGCTTGGCACCTTTACCTGTGTAACAGGTGTTTCAGGCAGTGGTAAGTCTTCACTTGTAAATGATATTATTTATAAGGTTTTGGCTAACAAATTAAATAATGCCAAAACTATTGCGGGCGAATATAAATCGATTTCTGGAATTGAACATCTTGATAAAGTAATCAATATTGACCAAGCGCCAATTGGCCGTACACCGCGTTCTAACCCCGCAACCTACACGGGTGTGTTTAATGATATACGTGAACTTTTTGCCGCCACCAAGGATGCAAAAATGCATGGTTATAATGCGGGTAGATTTTCGTTTAATGTAAAAGGCGGTCGTTGTGAAGCATGTCAAGGCGACGGTATTTTAAAAATTGAAATGCACTTTTTGCCCGATATTTATGTGCCTTGTGAAGTGTGCGGCGGTACCCGATTTAACCGCGAAACACTTAACATTAAATACAAGGGCAAAAACATTTACGATGTATTGGAAATGACCATTGAAGAGGGAATGTATTTCTTTGAAAACATCCCCAAAATTCACAGAAAACTTAAAACCCTTTGTGAAGTTGGACTTGGTTATGTAAAAATCGGTCAACCTGCAACAACACTTTCGGGTGGCGAAGCACAGCGTGTTAAACTTGCTACCGAACTTTCAAAGCGTTCAACGGGTAAAACTATCTATATTTTGGATGAACCAACAACAGGTCTTCACACAGCCGATGTTCACAAACTTATTGAGGTTTTACAGCGCTTTACCGATGCTGGAAATACCGTTTTGGTTATTGAACACAACCTTGATGTAATTAAAACGGCCGATCATATCATAGATTTAGGCCCCGAAGGTGGCACAAAAGGCGGTACAGTTGTTTGCACAGGTACACCCGAGCAGGTTGCCGCCTGCGAGCAGTCATATACGGGTAAATTTCTTAAAGGTGTGCTATAATTAACACATTATTCACTAATTTTAAAACTTTAAAGCTAAAATGAAAGAAAGGGGTGTTTTCTTGTTTGGTTATATTCGTGCCTCAAAGGGCGACTTAAAGGTAAAAGAATATGAGTTTTACAAGGCGGTTTACTGTTCGCTTTGTAAAACAATGGGCAGGGAATACAGCCCAATTTCACGCTTTACTTTAAGTTATGATTTTACTTTTTTGGCACTTTTGAATTTGTCGCTTAAAGATGGGTGCGATGCAGTTGAGCGAAAGCATTGTGTTTTTAATCCGCTTAAAAAATGTATCTTTTGCAAAAGTGATGATGATATAAAACTGCCCGCCGCAACGGCTGTAATGCTTAATTACTACAAGGTGCTTGATAATATCAATGATGAAAAGGGCTTTAAAAAGCTTGGTTTTATTATAGCGAAGCCGTTTTTTAAAGCACCATACAAAAAAGCGGCAAGAAAATATCCGCAAATTGATGAAATTTTGTCTGAATATATTACTTCGCAAACCATAGCAGAAAAAAGTCCTAACTGTGATTTAGATATGGCGGCTGACCCAACCGCGAAAATGTTGTCGGCATTGTTTATGGAACTTAGTGATGATAACGCTCAAAAGCGTGTCCTTGACCGCCTTGGTTACTGCATTGGGCGATATATTTACTTAATTGATGCTTATTGCGATTTAGAAGATGATATAAAGCATAAATCGTTTAACCCATTAAAACAGCGCGAAAACCCCAAAGAGCTTATTGCGCAGCAGTTATATTTTTCTATTAACGAGGCGTGCAAGGCGTTTGAACTTTTGGAGATAAAAAAATATAAAAACATATTAGGTAATATACTTTATTTAGGACTTGAAGAAACATTTTTAAAGGAGACCAATAAATGAAAGACCCATATCAAATTTTAGGAATTGACCGCAACGCTACCGATGATGAAATTAAAAACG
>JAZSNW010000029.1:0-11282 GCA_045536615.1 Acutalibacteraceae bacterium
AGGTTTTGGGTAACAACCCAAGCACTAAAAACAGCGAATATATAGAAGACCTTGTTGCACAGCTTTATTATGAAAAGGGCATTGAAAAATGGGGCAAAAAGTATGACATTGTGCTTGGCGGTGGCTTTTTAAGACTTCGCAGTCCTTATTATCTTTATGCGGGTGAGGTTAGGTATTCAAACCTTTTAAGCATTTTACCCTTTGATAACGAGCTTGTGCTGTGCAGTATCAAGGGCAGTGATTTAAAATCAAAGTTCTTTGAAACAAAGAATGAAGACTATCACATATATTACGGTTCTTACGGTGCGGGTGTTAAAAACAACATTCAGTCAAGCAAGACCTATTACATAATTGTTGATTCTTACACTTCAACATATAAATATAACAACCTAACCGAAATTGAACGGCTTGGGCCCGATGTATATGCCCGTGATTTATTAGCAGACTATATTTTAGCGGGCAAGCTTAAATAATAATTTTAACCGTTTTTTCCTTTTTTCGTATTATGGATTAGGGAAAAGAGGGGAAATTTTGCAAAAATCACATAAAAACAGTTTTTATATAATTTTAAGGGCTTGGCTTTGTTTATTGTTAATTATAATTATTGCGGTGGGTTTTTCGTATTATAAAATGCTTCCCGTGATAATTTCATACGCTAAAAGCATTGCCGAAACCGAAATGCTTAATTCGGCAAATGAGGCGGTCATTAAAATACTTGATGAAGAAGGTATTTCTTATGACAAAATTGCAAAACTTTCGCGCGATGAAAACGGCAATGTTAAAAGTCTTGAAATTGATGTTTATAAAATAAACAATTTAAAAAGCCGAATTTCAAGCGAAATTGCAAAAATTATTGCAAATAGGGAAGAATTTAAGCTTCAGATACCCCTTGGCAACTTTTTTGACACACCCTATACGGTGGGTATGGGCCCGCGCATACCATTTGATATGAAAATTACCACCACTGCTTTCGTTGATTTTGAGCACGAATTTAAGTCGGCGGGCATAAACCAAGTTTTGCATCTAATTAACATAAAAATTAACATAAATGGCAGTTTTGTTGTGGTTTGGTATAGGGGTAATATTTCGGCATCTACCACCGCCATTGCGGCGCAAACGGTTATTGTTGGTGCCGTACCCGAAGCATTTACAAATGTTATTGAGGATATTAATGATAACACAGCAGGTCTAATAAACGATTACGGAGCATCAATAGGAGATTAAAATGGATAAGATTTCAGCACAAAACAGAATAAAAGAATTGGTTGATGTTTTAAAATATCATAACCGCAAATATTATATTGAAGATGCCCCCGAAATTGAAGATTTCGAATATGATGCACTTCTTCGCGAACTTGAAAATTTAGAAGAAGAATATCCTGAATTTAAAATGGAGGATTCCCCAACACAAATGGTTGGGGGTGCGGCTTTAAAACTTTTTTCTGAAGTACAGCACACCGTTAAAATGGAAAGTTTGCAAGATGTTTTCAGTTTTGAAGAATTGCGTGCTTTTATCTCTAAATTAGACCTTTCAAAAACTGCTTTATCGGTTGAACCCAAAATCGACGGGCTTTCGGTTTCGCTTGAATACCGCGATGGGCTTTTCTTCCGTGGCTCCACCCGTGGCGACGGGATGACCGGTGAGGATGTTACCGCAAATTTAATGCAAATTAAAGCCATTCCAAAAGCAATTAAATTTATGGGCGAATTGGAGGTTAGGGGCGAAGTATATATGCCGCGCGAAAGTTTTTTAAAACTTCGTGAAAGGCAAGAACTTTTGGGTGAAGCCCCCGCCAAAAATCCACGCAATGCTGCGGCGGGCACTTTAAGGCAAAAAAATTCGCAAATTGTTAAAGAACGCGAACTTGATATTTTCATTTTTAATATTCAGCGTGTTGTGGGTAAGGAATTTTCTTCCCATATAGAATCGCTTGACTTTTTGACCGATTTGGGCTTTCACACCTTGCCAACCTATTTAAAATGCGAAAGTGCTGATGAGGTTGTAAATGAGGTTGAACGCATTGGTCAAAGCCGTGGCGGGTTAGAATTTGACATTGACGGCGCTGTTATTAAAGCCGATAATTTAGCATATCGCGATGTTTTGGGAAGCACATCAAAATTCCCGAAATGGGCGGCGGCTTTTAAATATCCACCCGAAGAAAAGCAAACTGTTTTAAAAGAAATTGAAATAAATGTTGGCAGAACGGGTGCTTTAACCCCCACCGCAATTTTCGACCCTATACAGCTTGCGGGCACAACTGTCAGCCGTGCAACACTTCATAATGAAGATTTTATCACTTCAAAGGAAATTGGTATTGGCGACATTATAATTGTTAGAAAAGCGGGGGATATTATCCCCGAAGTTTTGGCAGTTGCAAAACATTGCGAAAATTCTGAAATTTATAAAATGCCACAAATTTGTCCATCCTGTAATTCGCCCGTTTTTCGTGAAGAGGATGAGGCGGTTATAAGGTGCACAAACGCCGATTGTCCTGCACAGCTTTTAAGACATTTAATTCACTTTACTTCGCGTGATGCAATGGATATTGAAGGCCTGGGGCCCGCAATGCTTGAACAGCTTTTGGATGCTGATTTAATTCACAATATTGTTGATATTTATGACCTTGATTATGATAAGGTTGCAACATTAGAAAGAACAGGCGAAAAAACGGTTGAAAACCTTAAAAACGCAATTGAAAAATCAAAGGAAAATGACCTTTCTAAGCTTCTTTTCGCCTTAGGCATCCGTCATATAGGCGCAAAGGCGGGAAAGCTGTTAAGCGAGCATTTTGGCGACATTGATGCCATTTTAAATGCCTCGGCCGATGATTTTGAAAAAATTGAGGGCTTTGGCAGTATTTTAGCGCAGTCAGCGGCGGATTTCTTTTCGCTTAATGACACCAAGGAAATGATAGACCGCCTTAAAGTGCTTGGTGTAAATACAAAATCGCTTAAAGAGGTTAAAGACACCCGCTTTGCAGGTATGACCTTTGTGCTGACAGGCACTTTGCCCACTTATCAGCGAAGCGAGGCCGCCGCAATTATTGAAAGTTTTGGCGGTAAAACTTCATCTTCAGTTTCTAAAAAGACAAGCATTGTTTTAGCGGGTGAAGATGCAGGCAGCAAACTTACAAAAGCAAATTCCTTAGGTATTAAGGTTATTGATGAAAACGAATTTAACGAAATGATAAAATAAAGTGGTGGATATGTTAAAGAAAAAGTGGGTAAAATTAACTATAAAAATTATAGTAATTTTTATATTATCAGTTCTTATTTTTACCGGCGCGAACCATTTTTCACAGCATGTTATTGCACATAAAAAGCCATATTTTTCACCGGAAAGTTATGGCAAGGTTGAGCTAACAAAGGACACCGATTTAAAAACCATTTTTTTGCAAACCGGCATTGGCGAAGTCACTGCCGAAAAAATGATTAAGGATGGTCGGTTTGATGAAATTTTAAAGGCACAGGAAATCTTTTTTGCAAATTATGAGGTCCAGTGTACCCCAATGATAAAATGGTTTACAAGAGAAGAGCGCCTAAAAGAAGAAAGCTATGAATTTTATGATTTACAGCCGGGCGATATTTTGGTAACGCTGTCCACTCATACTTGGGGCTGGCGTCACGGTCACGCAGCAATTGTTGTTGATGAAACATCTGTGGTTGAAAGCATTTCTATGGGTGTAAATTCTTCAAAAGAAAGTACTTTCTTTTGGGAGGATTATTCAAATTTTGCAGTTCTTCGTGTTAAAGATAAAACCTTTGATGAACGCGAAGCGGTTGCCCGTTTTGCCGAAGAAAATCTGATAAATAGACCTTATAGCTTGTTAGCGGGCTTTGGCATAAACAAAGCACCCGATTTGGATAACGGCAATTTAAAGCTTCACTGTTCGTATTTACCGTGGTACGCTTGGCAGTATTTTGGCGTTGATATTGATTCAGACGGAGGACGAGTGGTTACAAGCTTTGATATTTTACATTCTGACAAGGTTGAAATTGTTCAGCTTTATGGTTTAAATCCAAATGACTTTATATAAAAAATGCCTTTCAAGTTTGTTCTTGAAAGGCATTTTTTATCCGTCATAATCTTCAACAGCTAAAAGTGCTTCTTCTTTTGTTAAAAATTCAATCCCCATTGCAAGATGTTCTAAATCTTCTTTTGGAAGTGTATCAAGCGAAATATCGCCAAAAACTTCCACCACTTCGCCGTTGTTTAAAAGAACCACCGTGTTTTCATAAGATTGCAAAATCCAACCGTCTGGGTTTTGTTGTTTGATTTTAAGTGAAAATGAAGTAGCAGTAATTATTGCTATCAAAAACGCACCTAAAATTAGTCCTAATGCAAACATTTTTTTGTTTTTAACCTTTTTCAAATTTATCACCAATGTTTATTTTTGGCAAAAGTTTTTATATTATGCATTAAAATTCCTGCGGTGTAATATTAGATAGCAAAAGAATTGCGGCACTTGCCATTATAGAAAATGGCTGATAATTTTTTGAAAATTTAATCTTTATTTCGCAAGGGTCAATAATTTTGCCGTCATAATTTTGTATTGACCGCTGCAAAGTTGCAAATAGTTGTTGGTCACCCATACTTGAAAGTGTAATTGAATTTTTTGAAGAAAGACCGCAACAAATAACAGCAATACCATTGTTTTTAAAAATTTCAAGTGCGGTTTTATTGGTTTCTTCACAAATGCCAATAATCCCAAGTGGTAATTCTTGATTTATAAAACGCTTACCTTCGTCAAGAAATACCGCAATTCCTTTTGAAAGGTTTACGGTGCTTTTTTTGTAAAGACTTAAAATGGTGAATTTTCCGCTATCGGTACCAATAAATTTATCCGATATGTGTTGACCCCCATATTTTGATAAAATTTCAATAATTTCGTTTTCACATTTGTTTTTTCTATCACTTAATAATAGCACCATTTTTGTCACCAAAAATTATTATTGCCAAAATTTTTTTATATAACAAAAAAGTCACACCGTTTAGTGTGACTTTTTAAAATTGTTTTTAGGTATTTATATAATACTTAACAAGTGACTGCAAAAGGGTATCGCGGTCAATTTTTCTTATAAGGTTGCGGGCATTATTATGGGTTGTGATATAGGTTGGGTCTTCTGACAAAATATAACCAACAATTTGGTTAATTGGGTTATAGCCCTTTTCCTTTAAAGCGTCATAAACCGTAATTAAAATGTTGCGGATTTGTTGTTCGGTTTGGTCGCCGATAGAAAAAGTCATCGTCCTATCATTCATAAATAACACCTCTTTAAAACTATTTATTATATTTTATAACGAAACTTATAAAAATTCAAGTATTATTTTCTAAGTTCAGCGCCGATAAGCTCTAATTTCTTAATAATTTTAGCACTTACATCTTCAATTTCCTTATCGGTAAGGGTTGAATCGGCAGAACGAAGATATACGCTGAAAGCAACACTCTTTTTACCTTCAGGGATTTGAGCACCTTGGTAAATGTCGAAAAGTTCAATTTTTTCAAGCAATCTGCCAGCACCTTGTGAAATTGCTTTTTCTAAATTACCAACCGGGATCTCAGCATCACAAAGCATTGCAAAGTCACGCTCAACAGCGGGGAATTTAGGAAGTGGCTTATAAACGGTTTTGCGTTTGTTAATTGCTAAAAGAACATCCAACTTAATTTCGGCAACATAAACCTTTGTATCAATGCCATAAGTTTGGGCTACTGTTGGGTGAAGTTCACCGAAAACGGCACACGGGGTGTTATTGGCTTTTACAAGCGCTTGACGGCCCGGGTGGAGATAGGGTTCAGCACTTCTTTCATATTGTGTGTGTGCACCCATTAAACTGCAAATTGCTTCAATAATACCTTTTAGCGAGAAGAAATCTTCATCTTTGCCATAAATACCAATAGACATTGTGGGGATTTCATCAGGTTGTTCGGTAACGGGAAGTGACTTTGCAATAAAGCGTTTTGAAATTTCAAAGAAACGACCTTCAGCAATTTTCTTATTTATATTAGTAGCCAAAACAGTTAAAAGGGAAGTTGTTAACTGTGTACGCATTGTGGAATATTCATCGCCAAGCGGGTTAATAATCTTAATTTGGTTGCGGCGTTCATCGTCATCATTCAAAAGTAAGGTATCAATCGCTTTTGATGCTATAAACGAATAGGTGGCAATTTCGTTTGCGCCGGCTGAAAGCATTAACGCCTTAATTTTGTCGGTTTTAATTCTTTCAGGAAGTTTGCGACCACGCATAACGCTTCCGTTCATTGCGGTGCTTATAATCTTATCATAACCATAAATTCGCATAACCTCTTCGGCTAAATCGGCACGACCTTCAATATCATCACGAATAGAAGGAACTTTTGTAGTTAAAGTTTTACCATCAATTGTGGTTTCAAGACCTAAAGCATTTAAAATGCGAACAATTTCATCATCGGGCACTTGAACACCTAAAAGTTCAACAATACTGTCGGTGGTAACGGTTAAAATGCGTTCCTCGGGTAAGCCGTTGTTACAGTCAATAACACCGTCGATAATGTCACCTGCATCAAGGTCGGAAATAAGCTGTAAAGCACGCTCCATTGCATATTCAACATTAACAATGTCAACGCCCTTTTCAAAACGACCGCTTGATTCGGTACGGATGCCAAGCGCACGGCCTGTGTGGCGGACATTGTCACGGCGGAATTTGGCACATTCAAGGAACAAGTCGGTAGTGTCATTTTCGATTTCGCTTTCCTTACCGCCCATAATACCTGCAAGGCAAGATGGCTTTTCGCCGTCGGCAATAACAAGCATATTGGGGTTTAAATCATAATCCTTGCCGTCAAGAGTAGTGATTTTTTCACCTGCTTTTGCATTTCTAACAATGATTTGCTTGTTTGCCAAATCGTTATAGTTAAACGCGTGCATTGGTTGACCGGTTTCAAGCATTACAAAGTTTGTAATGTCAACAATGTTGTTAATGGGGCGCATACCCGAAGCGATAAGTGCTTTTTGCATCCAGTCGGGTGATTCTTTAATTCTTAAATTCTTAACAACACGACCAATGTAACGGGGGCATAAATCATAGTTTTCAACGCTGATTGAAACATAATCGTTAATGTCGCCGCCAACTGTTTTATAGGTGGGAACAGGTGCTTTAAACTCGGTGCCCAAAACAACCGAAATTTCTTTTGCAACACCTATAAAGCAGTTGCAGTCGGGGCGGTTTGCAGTGATTTTAAAGTCAATGATATAATCATCTAAACCTAAAACTTCACGCATATCAGTGCCAATTACTTCGGTGTCTTTAAGAATTAAAATACCGTTTACCGATGCACCTTCATAATCGTTTTCAGTAATGCAAAGCTCTTCGCCCGAGCAAAGCATACCGTTTGATTCAACACCGCGAAGTTTACCCTTCACAATATGAGCACCGCAGGGGAGATAGCTGTCATCCAAAGCGGCGGGAACAAGTGCGCCTTCGAAAACATTTTGTGCACCTGTAACAATTTGAACAAGTTCGTCTTTGCCAATGTTAATTTGGCAAATTTGCAAATGGTCGCTGTCTTGGTGGGGTTCGATTTTTTCAATCTTACCAACAACAACGTTTACAAGGTTGTCGCCTTGTTTTTCAATGCTTTCAACTTCAAAACCGGCCATAACCATTTTGTCGCAAAGTTCTTCTACCGATGTGTTGATATCAACATAATATTTTAATGTATTAAGTGAAATTTTCATAAGTTACAGCCCTCCTTAAAATTGGTCTAAGAAACGCTTGTCATTTTCAAACAACAAACGGATATCGCTGATTTTATAACGTGTAGTGGTTAAACGGTCAAGACCGATACCAAATGCAAAGCCCGAATATTCTTCGGGGTCAATGCCACAACTGCGAAGCACGTTTGGATGCACCATACCAGCACCCAAAATTTCAATCCAACCGCTGCCTTTGCAAACACGGCAACCCTTGCCGCCACATTCCGAACAGGTAACATCAACTTCAACCGAAGGTTCGGTAAAGGGGAAGAAGGACGGACGGAATTTAACCTGTGTATCTTTGCCGTAAATTTCCTGTGCAAATTGTTCTAAAACGCCTTTGAGGTCGCACATTGTAACACCCTTGTCAACCACAAGACCTTCAATTTGGTGGAAAACAGGTGAGTGTGTTGCGTCAACTTCGTCTGCACGGAAAACACGACCGGGACAAATAACACGAATTGGTGGCTTGCGGTTTTCCATTGTTCTGATTTGTGCGGCTGATGTTTGTGTGCGAAGAAGTAAATTTTCACCAAGATAGAATGTATCTTGCATATCGCGTGCGGGGTGGTCAGCAGGAACATTAAGACATTCAAAGTTATAATGGTCGGTTTCAACTTCGGGACCGTCTACAACGTCAAATCCCATTGAAACGAAAATATCAATCATATCATCCAAAACTGTGTTAAGGGGGTGTAATTTGCCCTTTTTAACGGGTTTTGCGGGTAAGGTAATGTCAATAGTTTCAGCTTTGAGTTTTTCTTCTTGTGCCTTTTGTTTCATTGCGGTTGTTTTTTCAGCAATAAGGTTTTCAACAACTGCTTTTGCTTCGTTTACAAGTTGACCCATAACGGGGCGTTCTTCGGGGGAAAGTGACCCCATTTGCTTTAAAATTGCAGTAAGCTCACCCTTTTTACCAAGATATTGAACGCGTAAAGCTTCAATTTGCGTCTGGTCGGCAGCAGCATTAACTGCCGCAATAGCGGCGGCTTTAATTGCTTCAAGTTGTGCTTTCATTAAAATTCCTCCAAAAATAAATAAACTCCGCCCTGTAAAACAGGACGGAGTAAAAAATACAATTTAATCCGCGGTACCACCCGTGATTTTTGCCAAAAGCAAACACTCTTGTAATCTGTAACGGGATTACCCGTCAACCCCTACTGCTTTTTTCAAGGTTGCTGCTCAAAAGGGAACTTCGGTGAAATTTGGCACTTATGTCCGTTTTCAGCCAAGGCGGACACTCTCTGCAAGGTAAAAGTCACTTACTTTCCTTTGTCATTGCATTTAACTTTTCATATTTTAACACTAACGCTTTAAAAATGCAACCCCTTTTTTATTTTTCTTGACATAATATTTAGGTAATTGTATTATTTAGTAAAGGTTAGGTGAATTTTATGAAATATGAAATTTTAAAACTATTATCAAACAATGCAAAATATACATCATGCGAAATTGCGACTATGCTTGGCACCGATGAAGCCGAAGTTATAGATATTATTAAAGAACTTGAAAAAGACGGCGTTATCCGTGGATATAAAGCAGTTATTGACTGGGACAAGTTGGACGTCGCTTATGTTTCGGCTATTGTTGAACTTAATGTTGTGCCAAAAGCAGGTCTTGGTTTTGAAGAGGTTGCCGAAAAGGTTATGGCTTATAAAGAGGTTGAAGCTGTTTATTTAATGTCTGGTAACTACGACCTTAATGTTATTGTAAAAGGCAAAACTTTGCAAGATGTTGCACGTTTTGTTGCAAAAGAACTTGCAACAATTGATTCGGTTACTTCAACCGCAACACATTTTGTAATGCGCAGATATAAGGAAATGGATGTACAGCTCATTTCACCCATGGATGATGACAGGGGGCAACTCTGGGTATGATAGATTACGGCAAAATATTAAATAAAACCGTTACCGAAATTAAACCTTCGGGTATACGCAAGTTTTTTGATATTGCCGCTACTATGGACGATGTTATTTCTTTAAGCGTGGGCGAACCTGATTTTCAAACCCCTTGGTCTATTAGAAAAGCAGGTATTGAATCATTGCAAAAAGGAAAAACCAAATATACTTCAAACTGGGGCCTTATTAAGTTAAGAGAAGAAATTTCAAATTATATGGAAAGAAAGCTTAACTTAAAATATTGCCCCGATGACGAAATTTTGGTAACTGTCGGCGGTAGTGAGGCGATTGATGCTTGTATTCGTGCGGTTGTGTCAGACGGTGACGAGGTTATAATTCCACAACCAAGCTATGTTTGTTATGAGCCAATGACCGCTTTGGCAGGCGGTGTGCCTGTTGTTATAAATGTTAAGGCAGAAAACGACTTTAAGGTAACCGCAAAGGAACTTGCAGATGCAATTACCGACAAAACCAAACTTTTAATTTTGCCATATCCTTGCAACCCCACAGGTGCAATTATGGAAAGGGAAGACCTTTTGGCACTTTATGAGGTTATAAAGGATAAAAACATTTTGGTACTGTCGGACGAAATTTATTCCGAGCTTACCTTTGGCGGTAAAGCTCATATTTCGCCCGCTTGTATTGACGGTATGAAAGACCGAACAGTTATTGTTAACGGCTTTTCAAAGTCATTTTCAATGACCGGTTGGCGTATGGGTTGGGCTTGTGGCCCGAGGGAGATTATTTCTCAAATAACCAAAATCCACCAATATGCTATTATGTGTGCACCGACAACAAGCCAATATGCTGCAATAGAAGCGCTTAAAAACTGTGACGAAGATGTGCAATATATGATGAAGCAGTATGATATGCGACGCAGAATTATGGTTAAGGGCTTTAATGATATTGGCCTTAAATGTAACGAGCCAAAGGGTGCGTTTTATGCTTTTCCGTCAATTAAATCAACAGGTATGACAAGCGAAGAATTTTGTGAAAAACTTTTATACGCTAAAAAAGTTGCTGTTGTGCCCGGTACAGCATTTGGCGATTCGGGCGAGGGCTTTATTCGCGCTTCTTACTGTTATTCGGTAGAACATATTGCCGAAGCAATTAAACGCATTGGCGAATTTTTAAATGGGATTAAATAACAAAATGCCACTCATTTTGGGTGGCATTTTATCGTATTTTTAAATTTAAAAAATAAATTAGAAAAATTGGAATTTTTTTGTTGACAAAACAAATAATTATGTTATAATAGTCTTTGCGCTATGGTGGATGTAGCTTAGTTGGTTAAAGCGCCAGTTTGTGGCACTGGAGACCGTGGGTTCGAGTCCCATCTTCCACCCCACAAGTTTTAACTGTGCTTTTTGGCATTGTTACACTTTAAAATTTAATAGCCCATTGGGGTGTCGTCAAGCGGTAAGACACAGCACTTTGACTGCTGCATGCGTAGGTTCGAATCCTGCCACCCCAGCCAAAACAGAAAGAACTCATCCATAAGGATGGGTCCTTTTTGTTTTTCGTTTTGATTAAGCAGGATAAGAACCGTAGATTCGTCGAAGCAGCCACAAAGGCGCGATAACCTTTGCGGACTGTGAAGATTCAACGGACAGTCCGGGAGGCCTGTCCCTACGAAATGTTTTTTTGGCA
>JAZSNW010000110.1:0-7180 GCA_045536615.1 Acutalibacteraceae bacterium
AAATCTTTTCAACGAATGGTATGCAAGAGATACAAGCAAGAAAATCCGTGCGGTACTAAAAGCAAAAGCGGAACGCGGTGAACGCATTGGAACAAGTCGGACGTAGCCATGTCGTTCTGTGAGCCAAGGAGTTGATCATTTGGTTTGTCTTCCTAAGACCGCTTGGCCTCCGACTTCTCCCTTCAAAAATCTTTTCAACGAATGGTATGCAAGAGATACAAGCAAGAAAATCCGTGCGGTACTAAAAGCAAAAGCGGAACGCGGTGAACGCATTGGAACATCAATCCCTTACGGATACAAACGCGATCCGGAACACAAAGGCAAATTGCTTATCAATGAAGAAACTGCGCCTATTGTCCGAAGGATATTTGAACTGTGTGCGCAAGGTATGGGCCCGAAGAATATCGGTAATGTGTTACGAAATGAAAAGATATTTAAACCGACCTTCTATCGATACCAATCAGACGGTTACTACGGAACTGTAACCGACACTGATACTCCTTACGGTTGGACTTCGCAAACTATATCCAAGATGCTCAAAAATGAAATATATCTTGGTAACACTATCAACTGCAAAACTCGTGTGGTGTCTTTCAAAGACAAACGCACAGTTGAAGTTCCCAAGAACGAACAGTACCGTTTTGAAAACACCCACGAAGCAATCATCGATCAGGAAACGTGGGATGCAGTACAAAAGGTTCGTCAAGGCAAACGTCGCCGCAATAATATGGGTGAGATTGATAAGTATAGCGGCTTGTTATACTGTGCCGACTGCGGTTCAAAGTTATACTTCGTGCGAGGAAAATCCATTACGCCTGATGCTTACAACTTCATCTGTAGTCGGTATCGCAAACACGTTGGTGAACAGTTATGCTCCGCTCACCGTATTCGTGAAATGGCTTTGGATGAAATCGTTATTGAAGAGATACGCCGTATAACCTATTATGCGCGAACCAAAACCAAAGAGTTTGTTCAGGTCATAAACAACAAAAGCTCCTCTGAAAACAAGAGAGAGCTTACGGCAAAAACTATTGAACTCAGCAGAAAAGAAAAGCGCAATGAAGAACTGAACGCCTTATTCAAAAGACTTTATGAGGATAATGTTCTCGGCAAGGTTACCAACGAGCAATTCCGTATGTTATCTGAAGGATATAATGCAGAGCAAAAAGAAATTGCAGAACAGATACCTGTCCTGCAAAAACAAATTGAAGAATTAAAAGCGGCAACCGTAAATGTAGAAAGGTTCATTGCAATAGCGAATAAGTATACCGATTTGCAAGACCTCACCGCAGAGGTGCTCCGCACCTTCGTAGCAAAGATTGTTATCCACGAACGCACAACAAAGTGGGTAAAAACATCTGAGCAGCAAATAGATATTTATTTCCGCTATATCGGTTACCTTGGTGAAACAAATACGAAACAAGCCGTATAAAAGGAAAGGACGGACAGCCTAAACTGTCCGCCCAACTCCACGCCACCGCCTTACGCAAAGAAATCCTTATGACAACTTGCGTAAAGGTCAGTGCTTCTATTTTGGCAGGGGTAGAAGGATTCGAACCCTCACAAACGGTTTTGGAGACCGGTGTGCTACCGTTGACACCATACCCCTATATTTGCTTATTTTGGTGGAGTATCAGGGACTCGAACCCCGGACCAACCGGTTATGAGCCGGTTGCTCTAACCAACTGAGCTAATACTCCAAATAAGCAAAAGTTATTATAACACATTTTATTGTTTTGTCAATACCAAAATTACACTTTTTCAAACAAATTTTTGGCGTTTTTTCGCCTTTTATATAATAATATATTATTAAAAAGTTAAAAAAGTGTTACAATAATGGCTAAAATATTGACTTTTATATATTAAATTTGTTAAAATATTACGAGTATTATGGGATAGTATCGAGTTGTATTATCTTTAGTTTTAATAGCAAAGGGTGAATTTAAGTGGTAAGAAGTATGACTGGCTTTGGCAGGGCAAAAAACCAAATTAACGGTTTTGATGTTACGGTTGAAATTAAATCGGTAAACCATAGGTATTTTGAATTTTCTTTAAGAATACCGCGTTCTTACAATTTTTTGGAAGAAAAAATTAAAAACTTTTTAAGTCAAAAAATTTCACGCGGTAAGGTTGAGGTATCAATTTTGATTGATGACCTTAATCAAAATTCAACAGTGGTTGAAATTAACCGTGAATATGCCGACGCTTATATAAAGGCACTGGCTGACCTTTCAAAAGAATACAAAATTAAAAACGATTTAAAGGTTTCAACCCTGGCTTTAAACAGTGAAATGTTTAAGGTAAGGCGAGTGGCAGTTGAGGATGAGGTAATTGAAGCCGCTATAATGCCGGTTTTAGAGGAAGCGGTTGAAAACTTTATCTCGATGCGGTCGGTTGAAGGCGAGCGTCTTTTAAAGGATGTGACAAGCCGTACCGAAAGCATTTTGTCAAAGGTAGAGTTTGTTGAAGCCCGTTCACCCGAAACGGTAACTGCTTATAAAGAAAAAATCACCCAAAAGATTAAAGAAATGCTAAGTGATAACACAGTGGACGAGCAACGCGTTTTGACCGAGGTTGCAATTTTCGCTGACAGGGTTGCTGTTGCTGAGGAAACAGTCCGTCTTCGCAGTCATATTAAACAGTTTAATTCTTTGCTTTTATCGGATGAGGCGGTTGGCAGAAAGCTTGACTTTATCGTTCAAGAAATGAATAGGGAAGCCAACACAATCGGCTCAAAGGCACAGGATATTGAAATTGCTCATACAGTGGTGGATATTAAATCCGAAATTGAAAAAATCCGTGAGCAAATTCAAAATATGGAGTAATGCTATGAAGCTTGTTAATATTGGCTCGGGCAATTTGGTGTCGGCCGACCGAATTGTAACGGTTGTCAGCCCCGAATCTGCCCCGATTAAAAGAATTATACAGGATGCAAAAGAAAAAGGAATGCTGATTGATGCAACTGTCGGCAGAAAGACCAAAACCGTTATCGTAACCGACAGCGACCACATAATTTTATGTTATTTAACGGTTGAAAAGTTGGCATCAAGAATAGGCGACGAGGCGTTTAAACTGTTTAAGGAGGATGACGATGAGTAAAGGCGGAGTATTTATTGTTGCAGGTCCTTCGGGCAGCGGCAAGGACACATTGTTTAAAGAACTTTTCAAAAAACGCCCTGACATCAAGTTTTCAATTTCGTCAATAACGCGAGCAATGCGTGTGGGTGAAGTTGAGGGTGAAAAGTATAATTTTATCACCCGTGAAAAGTTTGAAGATATGCTTAAAAATGACGAATTGCTTGAATATAATGTCTACATTGGCAATTATTACGGTACACCCAAAGCCCCCGTGGTTGCGGCCATTGAAAATGGCGAAGATATACTTATTGAGGTTGATGTAAACGGTGCGAAATCAATTCGCGAAAAAATGCCTGAAGCGGTGAGCGTTTTTATCTTGCCACCGTCCTATAAAGAACTTAAACGCCGTTTAAGCGGTCGTGGCACCGAAAGTGAAGAAGTAATCGAAAAAAGAATGCACGAATCGCTTTCCGAAATTAAACGAGCAACAGAATTTGACTATATTGTTGTAAACGACAATATAAACGAAGCTGTTGACGATATAATTGAAATAATCGAAAGCAGCAGACTTATGCTGAAAAGACAAAAAAATTTAATTGATGGAGTGCTTAATAATGTTGAATCCTAATATTGGTAAATTGATTGGAAATTATGAAAACCGTTACCGTTTGGTAATTGATGTGGCTCACACAGCCCGTGACATTTCACAAAAACAAGAAGAAACAGGCGAAATTTCTATTGAAAAGCCCGTTTCGGTTGCTATTGATAAATTAGCAAGCGAAATTAAATAAGCTTTTAAAAATCTAAAAGGGGAGGGACGGGTATGATTGGCTTAACTGTTAAGGTCGCCTTAAGTGGCGCTACTTATGCTTTTGATAAGCTTTATTCTTATGCTGTTCCGCCTAAAATGCAGGTTTTAAAAGGTCAAAGGGTCTTGGTTCCTTTTGGCAGGGGTAACACCCCAAAGCAAGCAATGGTTTTTGAAACGGCCGATGCTGAAACCTATGACCTTAAAACTGTTTTGTCGGTTATTGATGACAAGCCCGTTTTAAGTGATGAAATGCTTAAAATGTGCGAATTTATGCATGAAACCGTATTTTGCACAAGGTATGATGCAGTGTCTTCAATGTTGCCGACAGGGCTTAACCACCGACTTGTTAATTTTTATTCAGCAAATCTTGACTTTTTAGGTGTAGAACTTTTAAGCGACACCGAAAAAGAAATTTTCACCTTTTTAAAAAACAAAGGCGAAAAAAGTGAAGATGAAATTATCTCTACCTTTGAGGTATCGAGTGATTTATTAAAGCAAATGACCGAAAGGGAAGTTTTAATAAAAAACAGCGAAACTAAGCAAAAGGTGGGGGATGCAACACAAAAATGGGTGCGCCTTACGGAAGATTATCAGTCGCAAAAACTTACCCCAAGGCAAGAAGAGGTTGTTGATTTACTTTGTGATATTGAAACCGCAAGTGTAAAGGAACTAAGATATTTTACAGGCGTTTCAATGTCGGTTATTGAAAACCTTATTGAAAAAAATGTGCTTATTAGTTTTGAAAGGCAAATTTTCCGTTCGCCTTATAAAACAAATGTTACACCAACACCGGTGCCGATAGTTTTGACTGATGAACAACAAACCGCTTTTGAAGGGCTTCGCCAAAAATGGCAAAGCGATGAAGCAGAGGTTTCACTTTTATATGGTGTGACCGGCTCGGGTAAAACACAGGTGTTTTTACGGCTTGTGGATGAGGTTTCGCAAAAGGGTGAGGGTGTTATTGTAATGGTGCCCGAAATTGCCCTGACACCTCAAATTATTGATATTTTCACAAAGCGTTACGGCAATAAAATTGCAGTTTTTCACAGCGCGATGTCTATGGGACAGCGTATGGATGAATGGACCCGCATAAAAAACGGCGATGCTTTAATTGCAATAGGTACACGAAGCGCAATTTTTGCGCCCTTTAAAAAGCTTGGGCTTATCATCATTGATGAGGAGCAAGAGCATACCTATAAATCGGAAAAATCACCCCGCTTTCACACAAGGGAGCTGGCAAAGTTTAGAACGCTTTATCACAAGGGGCTTTTATGCTTGGCCTCTGCCACACCTTCGGTTGAAAGCTTTACTGCGGCTAAAAAGGGTAAATATTCACTTTTCACCCTTAAAAACCGTTATAACAATTCACATCTGCCAGAGGTTACTGTGGTGGATATGAAAAAAGAAATTTTAAACGGCAATTCTTCACCCGTTAGCGAGGAACTTTATGAAGCGATAAACGAAACGCTTGAAAACGGTAACCAAGCAATTTTACTGCTTAACCGCAGGGGACACAACACATATATTTCTTGTCCGTCTTGCAGTTATGTTGCCACTTGCCCTAATTGCAGTGTTTCGTTGACATATCATTCGGCTAATAAACGGCTTATGTGTCATTATTGCGGTTATTCACAACCAATAACCGAAAAATGCCCCGAATGTGACAGTGGTCACCTTAAATTTATGGGGCTTGGCACACAAAAGGCGGCTGAGGAGCTGCAAATAATGTTTCCAAACGCTAAAATTTTGCGTTTGGATGCCGACAGCACGGTATCGCGTGATTCATATCAAACATATCTTTCGGCTTTTGTAAAGGGCGAATATGATATACTTCTTGGCACACAAATGGTGGCAAAGGGACTTGACTTTCCAAATGTTACTTTGGTTGGCGTAATGGGTGCCGATGCCGCAATGTATAGTGAAGATTTTAAAAGTTTCGAGCGTTGCTTTGCGTTACTGACACAGGTTGTTGGCAGGGCGGGCAGAGGGGATAAAAAGGGCAGGGCAATTATTCAAACCGTAAACCCCGAAAGCCAAATTATTTCCTTTGCGAAAGAGCAGGATTATGAAAGTTTTTATAATCAGGAAATTATGACAAGGTCACTTATGACATATCCGCCTTATTGTGACATTTGCGCGGTTTACACACAGTCGGCATTTAAGGAAGAAGCCCAAAAAGCCATAAACCAAATTTTTGGCAAAATTCGGGAAATGATAAATAATGAATTTAAGGATGTTAAGGTCATTATTTTAGGCCCGTCACCATCATCGGTGGCAAAGGTCAATAACCGTTATAGATATAGGTTGATTATTAAATGCAAGTATAATAAGCGCTTCCGCGAAATGCTTAAAGGCGCGATAGATTTAAAATCACAAAAAAATGCAACTATTTCGGTGGATGTTAACCCCGAAACAATAATTTAAGGAATAGCACGGTGAATTTTTAATGGCTATAAGAAATATTGTTAAAAAAGGCGACGATGTTTTAAGAAAAATATGCCGCACACAACTTAATTTTGATGACAAACTTGCAATGATGCTTGACGATATGAAGGAAACTATGTACGAGGCCGACGGTGTTGGTCTTGCTGCACCGCAGGTTGGCATACTTCGTCGTTTTTGTGTTATAGATGTTGGTGATGGGTTAATTGAACTTGTAAACCCTGTTATTATGGAACAAAGCGGCAGTCAAATCGGTCAAGAGGGTTGCCTTTCGGTACCAAACGAATATGCCGATGTCCAGCGCCCAATGTATGTAAAGGTTAGGGCACAGGACAGAAACGGCAACAACTTTGTGGTTGAGGGTGAGGGTCTTAAAGCCCGTGCGCTTTGCCACGAAATTGACCACCTTGACGGAATTTTATATATTGATAAGGTAAATAGATAATGAAAATTGTTTTTATGGGCACACCCGACTATGCGGTGAAAACCCTTGAAAAGCTTGTTGAATCAGAGCATACGGTAGCGGCAGTTTTCGCCCAACCCGACAAGCCCGTTGGCAGAAAACAGGTTTTAACACCGCCGCCCGTTAAGGTTTGTGCCGAAAGCTACAATATACCTGTTTATCAGCCAATTTCGGTTAGAACAGGCGAAGCGCTTGAAATTATAAATAAAATTAACCCCGATGTTATTGTGGTTGTGGCTTATGGTAAAATTTTGCCAAAAGAAATTTTAACTGCTGCCAAATATGGATGCGTTAACGGTCACGCTTCACTTTTGCCGAAATATCGCGGCTCTGCACCGATACAATATGCCATACTTTGCGGAGAAACTGAAACCGGTGTTACAACT
>JAZSNW010000109.1:0-7378 GCA_045536615.1 Acutalibacteraceae bacterium
TGATGAATTGAAACATTACATAGATTACTACAACAACGAAAGAATATCCTTAAAACTAAAAGGAATGAGCCCGGTACAATACCGAACTCATTCACAAGCAATTTAATATTTAATTTTGTCTAAACTTTTGGGTTCACTTCAATCCACGAGGTTTTAAATTTTAATATAAATTATTTAAAGAAAAGGGGAAGTTTTTCAAGGAAGATGATATCATCGCGGTCGGCGGCATCACCCTCGGCAAGAAATGCACAAGAAGCGGCTTCAACAGCGCCTGCAGCGTTAACAAGATTTCTAACAGCGGTAAGTGATTCACCTGTGCTGATAACATCGTCAACAATAAGCACCTTTTTGCCTTTAATCATATTAACCTCGCTTTCGCCAAGGTATAAATGTTGTTCGTTTTGAGTGGTAATAGAATTAACCGAAACCGAAAGGGGATTGCGCATATAAACCTTAACGCCCTTGCGTGCAATTATGTAGGGCTTGCCCGACTGTCTTGACATTTCGTAAGCTATCGGAATGCTCTTTGCTTCGGGCGTTAAAATTACATCAAATTCGGGGAGTTTTTTTAAAAGCTCTTCACTTGCTTTAATGGTAAGTTCAACATCGCCGAAGATGATAAATGCGGCAATATCTAATTTGTCGCTTACGGGGAATTTTTCAAGCTGTCTTTCAAGACCGGCAATTTTTAAAGTATAAAATTCAGACATAATATATCTCCTTAAAATTTATCAACCGGGTGGCCATTGCAAGTTGCGGCGGGCAAGTAAATGAAAATGGATGTGACCAACGGTTTGACCGCCGTCGGTACCGCAGTTATTAACAACGCGATATCCGTTTTCTAAATTTTCTTGCTTTGCAATTTTTGCAACCGCTTCAAAAATCTTTGCTATATACATACTGTTTTTAGTATTGATTTCATCGGCTGATTTAATATGAATTTTTGGCACAATAACCGCATGGAAAGGTGCTTGGGGCTGAATGTCTAAAAAGGCGTAAACAAATTCATCCTCATAAACTTTTGTGGATGGAATTTCGCCCTTTATAATTTTGCAAAACAAACAATCGTTCATTTAAAGCATCTCCTTTAAAATTGCGGGAACAGTCAAGAGTGCTTCATCTAATTTTGAAGCATCCTTACCGCCTGCCATTGCGCTGTCGGGCTTACCGCCACCATTACCACCGCAAATTTTAGCAATTTCACGCACCAAATTACCTGCGTGTGCGCCCTTTGAAATGGCAACTTTACCGCAAGCCGCACTAAATGTAAGTTTTTCACCGTTTACAGCCGCCAAAACAACAACTGTGTCATCATTTTCGGCTTTAACTGTGTCGGTCATCTTGCGTAAATCATCGGCAGAGCCGTCAATTTTAGCGACTGCAACCTTTATGTCGTTTATCATAACGGCTTTTGATAAAATATCATCAAGCTTACCGCCTGCAAGTTTTGCTTCGGCTTTTTCAAGTAAGCGCTTGGTTTCTTTAAGTTCATCCATAACAGCGGCTGCACGCTTTGCAATGTCGTTTGTGTTTTGTGCTTTTAATACTGTTGCAGTGTCATTAGCAAGGGCAATGCTACCATAAAGGACATTAAGCACACCTGCGCCTGTTACTGCTTCAATACGGCGCACACCTGCGGCAACGCTGCTTTCAGAAACAATGTGGAAAAGACCAATTTTTGCGGTGTTGTCAACGTGGGTACCGCTGCAAAGCTCAACCGATGTATCACTTGCTGCAACAACACGAACAACTTCACCATATTTTTCGCCAAACAATGCCATAGCGCCCATTTTCTTGGCTTCGGCAATCGGCATTTCTTTGTTCATAACCTCAATACCGCTTAAAATAGCGTTATTTACAAATGCTTCAACCTTTTCAATTTCTTCAGCAGTAAGGGCAGAGAAGTGGGTAAAGTCAAAGCGGACTGCCTTTTCGTTTACAAGCTGACCTGCTTGTTCTACGTGAGTGCCAAGTACAGAACGAAGACCCGCTTGTAAAAGGTGAGCGGCAGTGTGGTTGCGGCGAATAGCCGAACGCTTAACATTGTCAATTTCAACTGTTACATCGCTATCAACTGTGATTTCTCCCTTTGTAACTGTGCCAAAGTGGGTGAATATACCGCTTGAATTCTTTTTAACATCATAAACCTTAAATTCAAAGCCGTCAGCAGAAATAACACCGCTGTCACCAACCTGACCGCCGCTTTCGGCATAGCAAACTGTTTTATCTAAAACAATAATTGCTTTGTTTTCTTCGGTTGCGGTTAAGGTGTGTTCGCCATCAACTACAATATCTAAAACTTTTGCTTCGCACTTGTTTTGGGTATAACCTAAAAATTCGGTAGCACCAATATTTTCAAAGGTAATATCGCTTGATTTCCAGCTTTCGCCGTCAGATGCTTTGCGGGCATTTCTTGCTTTTTGGCGCTGCTCTTCCATACAAGCCGCAAACTTTTCTTCGTCAAGGGTCATACCTTTTTCTGCAAGAATATCTTTCGTAAGGTCAACGGGGAAGCCATAGGTGTCATAAAGCTTAAATGCATCCTCGCCAGACATCATACCGCCGTTTTTGGTAAGTGCTTCAAGCATTGAAAGGCCTTGGTCAATAGTTTTGTTAAAGGACGCTTCCTCGTTTGTGATAACCTTTTCAATAAACTGCTTCTTTTCAATAAGTTCGGGATAGCCCGATTTGTTTTCGTTAATAACAATGTTGCAAAGCTCCATAAAGAAAGCACGGTTAATGCCAATAAGTTTTCCGTGACGGATAGCACGGCGAATAATACGTCTTAAAACATAACCACGGCCTTCGTTAGAAGGGGTGATACCGTCGCTAATCATAAATGTAGCGGCGCGTGCGTGGTCGGTAATAGCGCGAATAGAAACATCAGTCGCGTGGTCTTTGCCATAAACTTTTCCCGAAATTAAGCAAACATTGTCAAGAATATTGCGGATAGTGTCAACCTCGAACATATTGTCAACACCCTGCAATACACAAGCAAGGCGTTCAAGACCCATACCTGTATCGATGTTTTTATGCTCAAGCTCTGTATAGGTGCCGTCACCCATATTGTTAAACTGTGAAAATACATTGTTCCAAATTTCCATATACCTGCCACAGTCGCAACCGGGCTTACAGTCAGGACTGCCGCAGCCGTATTTTTCGCCGCGGTCAAAATATATTTCACTACATGGACCGCAAGGACCTGTGCCGTGTTCCCAGAAGTTGTCGGCCTTGCCCATTCTTACAATGCGTTCTTCGGGCACACCAATAACATCACGCCACAAAGCGTATGCTTCGTCATCTTCTTCATAAACCGAAGGCCATAATAATTCTTCGGGGATCTGGAGTGTTTTGGTTAAATATTCCCAAGCCCAAGCAATTGCCTCGTTTTTGAAGTAATCACCAAACGAAAAGTTGCTAAGCATTTCAAAAAATGTGCCGTGGCGTGCGGTGATACCAACGCGTTCAAGGTCAGGTGTTCTGATACACTTTTGGCAGGTTGTAACGCGGTTACGGGGTGGAATAACCTCGCCAGTAAAGTACTTTTTCATCGGTGCCATACCCGAATTTATCAAAAGCAAAGATTTATCATTATTCGGCACAAGCGAAAAGCTTCCAAGGCGCAAATGCCCCTTAGATTCAAAGAATGAAAGATAGCTTTCGCGAAGGTCGTTAAGTGAAGTCCATTTCATTTTAAAAACATCCTTTAATTAGAATCAAACATACTCTATTATTATATACTTATAGTTAAATTTTGTCAACTGCAAGGGCGGTAATTTTATCAGCAGTTTTGGCGAAAATTTTACCGCAAGACAGGGTTTGCTTTTTTGAATCTTCTGAAAATACAATTACAATATATTCGGGGCTTTCGGCGGGGAAAAAGCCGCAAAACCAGCTTCGCAAAATTTCGCGACCGCCATCCATAATTCCCGTTTGTGCGGTAGCGGTTTTGCCTGCGGCGGTTACTGTTTCGGGCAGGGCATCGCCGCCTGTGCCTTCGGTGATAACGGTTTTCAAATAATCCAAAAGCTTGTTTGCAGTTTTGTCGCTCATTGCCTTTGTCATAAAGCCACGGTTAAATTCGGTAAACTTGCCGTCCTTATAAGTGCCCTCAACAAGCGATGGCATATAATATTTACCGCCGTTTGCAATGGCAGAATAAAGGGTTAGCATAGAAACGGGGGATGTGGTGAAATCGCCTTGACCGATGCTGAAATTTGCAAGATGGGCTGTGTTTTCAAGTTTTTCGATAGATGGTATAATGCTGTTTGCGGTGTAAATTCCGTCACACAGTTTTATTTTTTTACCGAAATTAAGGTTGTCTGCCATTTTAAAAACATTGGTTTTTCCTGTTTTAATTGCCAAATTAAAAAAATAAGTGTTGCAAGAATTTGCCAACCCATAACGAAGATTTAATACACCGTGACCGCTTCTTTCGTGGCAGTTAAAATGGCGGTCTATAATTTCCATACTGCCGACACAGTTATAAACAGTGCTTTCAAGCCCGTTTTCTAATGCGGCGGCGGCGATACAGGGCTTAAAAGCCGAACCAACGGCATAAGAATTTATTGCGCGGTTAAAAAGGGGAGAATCTTCACGGTTTAAATAATTTTCAAGGTCGTTTGGGTTAAAATTCGGGCGGGAAACTATACCCCTTATTTTTAAGGTTTTGGCATCTGCCACCACAACTGCACCACGCTCTAACGAGTTTGCGGTTTCTTCAATAATGCTTTGAATATTTATGTCAATAGTGCTTACAACACCGCTTGCAACTGCCGATGTGTTGTTGTGAATTTCGGGGTTTATACCTTCTAAAATGTTACCAAGCCCGTCACAAGCAAAACTGAAATAGGCATTTTCGTTATTGTATAAAAGTTTGTCATACGCTGATTGAAGTCCGTTTACGCCCTTGTTGTCGCTGTTGACATAGCCAACTGTGTGGGGCGCAATTATAGTGTCATCATTAAAATAAACTGTGGTACAAACAATGCCGTCACATTCAATTTCTTTTGGCAATTCGCACAGCACGGGTTTGCCGTCTGTAAGGCGGTCTAAAACGCTTTCAAACTCTTGTCCCTTTAAAACGGTAGAAAGTGCGGTTTTTGCGCGGTTTGTGGGGGAAACACAAGCAATAATTTTTGATTTGTTGTTGGTAATCGGTCGCATATTGCAGTCGTAAATCGTGCCCCTAATTTTACCCGCCGTAAGTTTAAGTTGCCCGTGCGACTGCAAAACGTCGGTATAATCGCTTTTTGAAACAACCGCCACCCGCAAAAATGCGCTAAAAAACAAGGAAATAAGTAAAAAATAACAAATGGCACTTCGTTTGCTAAAAAACCGCCACCAAATTTTATTTTGCATTAAAAAACACCTCGTGTCTATTATTGACACGAGGTGTAAATATTAGTCAGCCCTCATCCTTAAAAGTGAGCCCGCTTTTACAGGGTGGGGGTGTGGGATTTTTATTGTCATCATTGGGTGTGGGGCTGATTCAATTTCTTCATTTTTATCGTTATAAACTGTGTCGGCTTTAACAATAAAAGGTTTGTTTTTGGGCTCTAAACAGTCAAATTCTTGTCCCTTTAAAAACTTGTTTTTAAGTGTTGCAATAATTTTGCCATCTTCATAACCGTCAACAATAGCCGCAACCGAATAATCACGCACATAGCCCGCATTGGCATAGGTTTGGGAATTTGTCGGGCTTCCAAAATAAAAGCCGGTTGAATAATTGCGGTGGCTGATTTTGTTAAGCTCTTCAGTTACCCAAGCGGGACAAGACCATTCACCCTCACAGTTTTTTAAGCTGTCAAGCGCACCGCGATAAGCGTTAGTAGTAACCGCAACATAGTAATGCGATTTAGCCCTGCCTTCAATTTTAATACTGTCAACACCCGCATCACGAATTTGGTCTAAATACTCTGCCATACACATATCGTTGGCGTTTAAAATATATGTGCCTTTTTCGGTTTCGGTAATGTCAAAATATTGACCCGGGCGTTTTTCTTCCATTAAAGAATAGCTCCAACGGCAGGGCTGTGCACAGTCGCCGCGGTTGGCATCGCGCCCTGTCATTTAACTCGACAAAAGACAACGGGAAGAGTATGAAACACACATAGCACCGTGTGCAAACATTTCGATTTCGAGGTCTTTTGGTGTGTTTTCGCGAATTTCTTTAATTTCTTTAAGGGATAATTCACGCGCTAAAACAATGCGCTTTGCACCCAAATTATAAAAAGCATTTGCAGTTTCAAAGTTACAAATGCCCGACTGCACCGAAACATGCAACTCAACATCGGGTGCGTATTTTTTAACCATCATAATTGTGCCTAAATCAGCGGCTATAATGGCATCAACCTTAATTTCGTTTAAAAATTTTAAAAAGTCAGGCAAGCGTGGAATTTCATCATTATGGGGGATAGTGTTGCACGTTACATGCACCTTAACACCGTGGTCATGGGCGTATTTTACACCCTTGATTAAATCCTCTTCGCCAAAGTTAGTGGCAGCGGTACGCATACCAAATTCTTCACCCGCAAGATAAACCGCATCAGCGCCGTAATCAACCGCTGCAATAAGTCGGGTTAAATCGCCCGCAGGGCACAAAAGCTCGGGTATGTTATTTGTTGTAATATTCATGAATCCAGTTTTTGTCTTTCTCTAATTTTTTGATCGTGTTTTGGTGTTCTGTATAAGTCTTGTTGAAATAAAATTTACCTTTTGCGTCGGTTACAAAGTAAAAATATTCACTACCTTCGGGGTTTAAAGCGGCTTTAATCGCTTTAATACCGGGGGAGCAAAGCGGTCCGGGGGGTAAACCTTTAATTTTATAAGTGTCGTATCTATCGTCATCCTGCTCGAAAGAATCACCATAAAAAATTGTGGGGGATGAGCCAAGAGTAGTAAAGTTTGGACTTTTAAGGCGGTTATAGAAAACACCCGCAATTTTAGGCAATGAATCGGTGTCAACACCTGCTTCCATTTGAATAATAGAAGCCATTGTTAAAATTTCGTGCATGTTATAACCCATTTGCTCGGCTTTTTTATACATATCATCGGTAATGCGGCTTTCGGTTTCTTTAACCATTTTTTCCACAACCAATTTTGCGGCGGCTTTTGAATCTTCAAGTTTATAAAATTCATAAGTTTCGGGGAAAAGATAACCTTCAAGTGCATAGTATGTGTTTTTATCATTTGCACCGCTTAAAAGTTTGCTTTCAAGGGTATATTCCTCTAATTCGGCAATAAAATCTTGCTTTGTACAAACGCCTGCTTTTTCTAAAATTGAAGCAATACCCAAAACGGTCACTTGCTTGCCGTCAACATTTTTAACAAAATCGTTAATGCCTGTGCCTTCGGGAATTGTAACGGTTATAGTTTT
>JAZSNW010000111.1:0-2376 GCA_045536615.1 Acutalibacteraceae bacterium
AAGTTCGGTTTCCTCTAATTCAAAATCAATTAAAATTCGTGACGGAATATCGGTTTTATCGGCATAAAACTGTTGTAAAAATTCGCCGTAAAATTCCGCCTTATCGGTGACATCTTCTATGAAAAAATGTTGTTTATCCCAAAGTTTAAAATTGCGAAATTTTAACACCGCAACACAAGCCACACCGTCAAAAATAACCGATGCGAAAACATCTTGTTCTTTATAACTAATTTCAACAACCTTTTGCTTTTGTTTAATTTTGTTTATGGCATTTATGCGGTCACGAAGGCGGGCTGCAAGCTCAAAATTAAGCTCTTCGGCGGCAGCTTCCATCTGCTTTGTCAAAATGTTTAATGAATTTGTTTCTATATCGCCTTTTTTGATATATTCCACCGCTGACATAATGTTTTTATTATATTCTTCGGCCGAAATATTGCATTTGCAAGGCGCATCACAAAGCCCAATGTGATAATCCAAACACGGCTTTGTCGGTTTGTCAAAGCTTCGGTTACAAGATGGTAAGCGGAAGATTTTTTGCACCTCGTCAATGGTTTGTGACACAATAAAGTCTGAATTATAAGGGCCGATAAATTCCCCTGTTTTATCAAGCGTTACCGCCTTTTTAATGCGTTTCCACTTTTCGTCGGTGATTTTAATGTAAAAACTGCCTTTGTCATCTTTAAGCAAAATGTTATACTTTGGTTGGTGCTGTTTTATAAGCGAATTTTCCAAAATAAGCGCTTCAAATTCACTGTCGCAAACGATATATTCAAAATCATCAACATTTAAAACCATCCGTCGCACCTTTTCGGTGTGTTGGTTACCCGCACCAAAATATTGCGTAACGCGGTTTTTAAGGGCTTTTGCCTTGCCAATATAAATTACCTTACCGCCCTTGTCCTTCATAATATAAACACCGGGTTTAAGTGGCAAATTGTTGGCTTTTTGCTTTAACTGCCTTGTTTCCATTAAAATCACCTCCTATTAAATACATTTTATTATATTTTTCCCTTTACTTCAACAAAAAGTTTTATATAATAATATTATAGGTGATTGTTATGAAAAAATTTTTAATTTTTATGCTTTGTTTGTGTTTGGTTTTTGCGGTTGGATGTAATGGTGAAACCAACAATAATCCACGAAAAGAAATTGAAGTTTTACTGCCAAACGGCGAAACCGCAAAGGGCGAATTACCCGAAAGCATTGATAAGGATAGTGTTATCATTGAAAAGCCAAAGCCCGTTTCAAAAACATATGTCGGCAGTAAATCTACCAAAAAATTTCACTTTACAACCTGCACTTGGGCGCAAAAAATTGATGAAGATAACAAAGTTTATTTTTCAAGTTATAACGATTTCTTAAATAACCAATACACCCCTTGTAAAACTTGCAACCCATAATAAATTTTAAAATCCTCCATATAATTTTAATATGGAGGATTTTTTATTATGAAACTTAAAAACTTTATTTTTGCGCTCATATTCATTGGCGCTTTAGGTGGTTTCGGCCACTTTTTCTATAATTGGTCTGACAAAAACACAATTGTGGGTTATTTTTTCCCTGTAAACGAAAGCATTTGGGAGCATTTAAAACTGCTATTTTTCCCCACCGTTTTGTTTTCTATAATCGAATATTTTACAATTAAAGACAAAGTTTCGGGTTATGCGCCATCGGTTGCAATTTCACTTATAATCGGTCTTATGACAATAATCACTATTTTTTATACCTATTCGGGTGTGCTGGGCTTTAAAATTGAATGGTTTAACATTGCAATTTATTATATAGCTTTAATCGTTATGTTGATTATAAAATGGTTATTGCTAAACAGCGGTATAATTAACGGCAAACTCGCCACAATACTGTCGCTCATTTGGTTTTTGGCAATGGCAATAATGTTTGTTGTTTTCACCTATAACCCGCTTGATTATGGAATATTTAAAGAGCCGTAAAATTTAAAAAGAACGGTTGGTTTTATGCCGACCGTTCTTATACAATAATATCACCGATTAAATCAATGCCATAAAACAGCAAAATGTTTCTGACAATAAAATAAACACCCCACAAAATAAGGGTTACATATATCATCCAGGGCTTAATAAAAATTTCACGCTCGGTTTTTTGGATTAGATACTTTATCATTCCAATTTCATAAATCACAAAGGTAACAGCACCAATAGGAACAATGGGGTTATATTTTAATGCCGACAAAATATCAAGGTCGAGCATTGCCCCAAAAGCCCGCGTGCCACCGCAAGCGGGACAGTATAATTTTAAATTTTCAAGCATCAAGCATTTGTTAAAGGGCAATTCCATAATATACTTCCAATAAAACGGGAAAAACAACAATACAAACAGTAAAACACCGTTAACTATTGC
>JAZSNW010000011.1:0-3852 GCA_045536615.1 Acutalibacteraceae bacterium
GGTGCCGTTTGGCTTGACCCGAAAAAAACCACACCTTACGAATTTTATCAATATTGGCGCAATGTTGGCGACAATGATGTTTTAAAATGCATTAGAATGCTTACATTTTTATCGCTTGAAGAAATTGACAAGATGGACGAATGGGAAGGCAGTCAGCTCAACACCGCTAAAGAAATTTTGGCTTATGAGCTTACAAAGCTTGTTCACGGCGAAGAAGAAGCCGAAAAGGCACAAACCACCGCTCGTGCAGTGTTTGGCGGTGCGGGCTCACACGAAAATATGCCTACCACCGAGCTTTCAAATGATGATTTTATTGATGGTAAAATCGGTGTGCTTTCAATGATGGTAAAAGCCGGTCTTGCCGCATCTAACGGCGAAGCAAGACGCCTTGTTCAGCAAGGTGGCGTTGCTATTAACGACCAAAAGATTACCGACCCATCATACGCTTTAGAAATCGCTGATTTTGATAATGAAATTATCCTTAAAAAAGGCAAAAAAATTTACAATAAATATATTGTAAAATAAAATTTAAACCCCCGATTTTTCGGGGGTTTTTGCATATTTTACCATATACCTGACACAATATATTTAAGGAGTTGATTATAATGGTAAATTTTAATGAATCTAACACAAAAACAAACCTAATGCGCGCTTTTGCGGGTGAATCACAGGCGAGAAACCGTTATACCTTTGCAGCCGAAATTGCTAAAAAGCAAGGTCTTTATGTTATTGAGGCGGTATTTAATCTTACAGCCAATCAAGAGCTTGCACACGCTAATGTATTTATGAAGCATTTAAGCGATTTAAACGGTGAAACGGTTGAAATTCACGGCGGTTATCCTGTTGAAGTAACAAATTCGGTTGTAGAATTGCTTGAAAATGCCCACCATAACGAGATGGAAGAATATGGTGATATTTATAAGTCATTTGCCGAAGAAGCCGAAAGGGAAGGGCAGATGGCGGTTGCAGCATCCTTTAAAGATATTGCCGAAATTGAAAAAGAACACGCAAACCGTTTCGAGCTTTTCGGGAAGCTTTTAAAAGAAAATAAACTTTTTGTTTCTGATGTTAAATGTGAATGGATGTGTCTAAACTGCGGTCACATTTATAACGGCGAAAAAGTACCCGAAGTATGTCCGGTTTGTCACCACGAAAAAGGATATTTTGTAAGAATTGAATTAGCACCATACTGCCAAAAGAGAAATAGTAATTGTTAATTTTTTAACAATAGAAGTGGTATAAAAATTTTGTTATAAATAGTGAGAAAGAAAAAAGACCTAACGCAAATAAGCATTAGGTCTTTTTGGTGCCGGTGGCCGGACTCGAACCGGCACGCTGTCGCCAGCGGTGGATTTTGAGTCCACTACGTCTGCCAATTCCATCACACCGGCAAATTGACTCGACTTTGCTATTATACATTATTAAATCAACAAAATCAAGTGTTTTTTATATGAAAATATAAGATTTTTTAAAAAGGTGAAAAAATCACATCGAATAGAAATTTTTCTGACTACCAACACCTAATAGAAGAAATTTCTATTCGATATAGAAATTTAACATTTTATGATTTTTGAAAAATATTTTAATGAATTTATTAAATATAATGTATAAATTTGCGATGTAATATAATAAGACAAATATATGCTTAAGATACGTTTTTTCATTAAATTTAGATTATTAGTATAATTCTGGGCAAAATCGCCTCCCTTAATTATACTAAATATTCATTTAGTATAATTGGACAAAAAATTTTAGGGGTGTATTTTTGTTTTCCCTATTAAAAATTAAACCCCAAACCTTAAACGGTTTGGGGTTTTGAATTATTCTTCAATTGGTGTAATAATTGGTTTTCCGTCCTTATCCAAAAGAACTGTTAAACCACCGCTGTAACCACTATTATGGTAAAAATAATTTACACCTGTTATGCTGTCAACAAAAATTTGGTTTTCGCCCATTGATTCGGAATAAACCTTTATAAATCTTTTTTCCTTTTTTGCCATTAATACATACCACCCTGTGCGGCAGCGGCGGCTGCGGCAGCTGCATCTTCGGGTTTTTCTGCAACAAGACTTTCGGTTGTTAATACCATTGAAGCCACACTTGCCGCATTTTCAAGTGCCGAACGTGTAACCTTAGTTGGGTCAACAATACCCGCTTCTAACATATCGGTATAAACTTCGTTATATGCGTCAAAGCCGTAATTTGCCTTGTTTTCGGTCTTAATTTTATCAATAATAACCGAGCCCTCAAGACCTGCATTATAAGCAATTTGGCGAATTGGAGCTTCTAAAGATTTGCGGATAATAAGTGCTCCTGTTTTAGTGTCGCCATCTAAAGTTTCAATTAAAGTTTCAACCGATTTAATTGCATTGATTAAAGCAACACCGCCACCTGCAACAATGCCTTCTTCAACAGCTGCTTTTGTAGCTGAAAGTGCATCTTCTATGCGAAGTTTTTTGTCGCGCATTTCAATTTCGGTTGCAGCACCAACTTTAATTACTGCAACACCACCAGTCAATTTTGCAAGGCGTTCTTGAAGTTTTTCGCGGTCGAAATCAGAGGTGGTAACTGCTATTTCATTTTTAATTTGGTTAATGCGGTCAGCAATAAATTTAGAGTCCCCTGCCCCATCAACAATAATTGTATTTTCCTTTGAAATTTTAACCTGACGAGCACGGCCAAGCTGTGCAATACTTGTTTCCTTAAGGTCAAGACCAAGCTCTTCTGAAATAACCTCGCCACCTGTTAAAATAGCGATGTCGCGAAGCATTTCCTTGCGTCTGTCACCAAAGCCGGGTGCCTTAACAGCAACACAAGTAAAGGTACCGCGAAGCTTATTAACAATAAGGGTTGAAAGGGCTTCACCCTCGATATCTTCAGCAATTATCAAGAGCTTTTTGCCCGCATTCACAATTTGTTCTAAAACGGGTAAAATTTCTTGAATATTGCTAATTTTCTTGTCGGTAATCAAAATCAAAGCGTCGTCTAAAACTGCTTCCATTTTTTCGGTGTCGGTAACCATGTAAGGTGTGATATAACCGCGGTCAAACTGCATACCTTCAACCACTTCGGAATAGGTTTCGGCAGTTTTAGATTCTTCAACAGTGATAACACCATCGGCACTTACCTTTGCCATTGCTTCAGCAATTAAATTACCGATTGTTTCATCGCCCGAAGAAACGGTTGCAACACGGGCAATATCTTCAGTACCGCTAATCTTTTGCGAATTTGAAATTACGGTTTCAATGGCTTTATCAACCGCTAATTTCATACCGCGTTTAACAACCATTGGGTTTGCACCTGCGGCAACATTTTTCATACCTTCGTTTATCATTGCCTGTGCCAAAACAGTTGCTGTGGTTGTACCGTCACCTGCGGCATCGTTGGTTTTAATAGAAACTTCTTTAACAAGTTGTGCACCCATGTTTTCAAACGGGTCGGAAAGTTCAATTTCCTTTGCAATGGTAACACCGTCATTTGTGATAAGCGGTGCGCCGTATTTTTTGTCTAAAACAACGTTTCTGCCCTTTGGTCCAAGTGTAACCTTAACCGCATTGGCAAGGGTATCAACACCGTTTTGAAGTGATTTTCTGGCATCAATACCAAAAATTATTTCTTTAGCCATAACAAAAAATCTCCTTACTCAACAACAGCCAAAATTTCTGACTGACGAATTATTGTATATTCTTGTGAATCAAGTTTAATTTCAGTTCCCGCATATTTAGCAACAACAACTTTGTCACCAACATTTACATACATTTTAACTTCTTTGCCGTCAACAATGCCACCGGGGCCCACAGCAACAACTTCAGCAATTTGGGGCTTTTCCTTTACTGTTGAAGCCAAAACAAT
>JAZSNW010000008.1:0-13948 GCA_045536615.1 Acutalibacteraceae bacterium
TGACCCCGATGCCTCCGATGCGGAGATAGAAAGAATATGTGCACTGGCTCAGGCAAAGGAGTTTATTGAAGGTTTTCCCGATAAATACGATACATATATTGAACAGGGCGGTGCCAATGTTTCAGGCGGTCAGAAACAGCGACTTTGTATTGCAAGAGCACTGCTTAAAAAGCCGAAGATTTTAATTTTGGATGACTCTACAAGTGCGGTAGACACCAAAACCGATGCCTTTATTCGCAAGGGCTTTAAGGAATTTATTCCTAACACAACAAAAATTATAATTGCTCAGCGTGTGGCGTCAGTTCAGGATGCTGATATGATTATTGTTATGGAAAATGGTAAAATTGCTAATGTTGGCAACCATAACGAACTTATGAATACAAGTGAAATTTACCGAGAGGTTTATAATCAGCAAACTAACGGAGGTGATAGTAATGAGAACGCCTAATTACAGGGGACCGCAGGGCAAAGGCCCCGCAGGTATGCCACACGGCAGACGGAAATTAAGTGTACCAACATTAAAGCGTGTGCTGAAAATGCTTTTTTCTTACTATCCCGTGCTCTTTCCGTTAGTGCTTGGCTGTATTGTTTTTGCGGCACTTGTTGCCACTGCACCCGCAATTTTCAACCAAAGAATTATTGCTATTATTGAAGAAACTTTGGAACAAAACGGTAGTTGGGCGGCAGCAAGTAAGGAAATCATCCCAAACATTATTGTTTTGGCATCACTCTATATCGTGTCGCTTGCGGCAGTGTTTACTCAAACACAGCTTATGGCATATATAACACAGGGCTTTTTGGGAAAAATGCGTAAAACCCTGTTTAACGGTATGCAAAACCTACCCATTAAGTATTTTGACACAAACAAACACGGCGATATTATGAGCCATTTCACAAATGACATTGATACACTTCGTATGTTAGTTTCACAGTCAATACCAACCATTTTACAAGCGGGTATTGTCGTAATTACGGTATTTATAATAATGCTTTCTTACAGTATTTGGATTACGCTTGTGGTTTTAATTGGTGTGTTCTTCTTGTTTATGGTCACTAAAAAGGTTGGTGGTGGCTCAGCTAAATATTTTATGCGCCAACAACAGGCAATCGGTAAGACCGAGGGCTTTATTCAAGAGATGATAAACGGCCAAAAGGTTGTTAAGGTATTTTGTCACGAGGATAAAACCCAAAAGCAGTTTGATGAAATAAACGATGCGCTTTGTGAAGACAGTAAGCGCGCCCACGCGTATGCCAATATTCTTGGCCCTATCAATATGAATATCGGTAACATTTTATATGTTATCATTGCAACAGTTGGCGGTCTCTTGTTGCTTTTAAATGTGCCAAATATCGGTTTGGCGGGATTGCCACTTAGTATAAGCATTGTTATTCCTTTTTTGAATATGACAAAGCAGTTTACGGGCAATGTAAACCAACTTTCTCAACAAATAAACTCTATTGTTATGGGTCTTGCCGGTGCTGAACGCGTATTCGAAGTTATGGACGCCCTTCCCGAAACTGATGACGGTTATGTAACACTTGTAAACGCTAAAAAGGACGAAAACGGAAATATTACCGAAACAGATGAAAGAACAGGCCTTTGGGCTTGGAAGCATCCACACGAAGATGGTACACTAACTTATACCGAACTTCGCGGTGATGTTAGAATGGTTGGCGTTGACTTTGGCTATGAAGAGGGTAAAGAGGTTTTACACGATGTAAGTGTTTACGCCGAACCGGGTCAAAAGGTGGCATTTGTTGGTGCTACGGGCGCGGGTAAAACCACAATTACAAACCTTATTAACCGTTTTTATGATATTGCCGACGGTAAAATCCGTTATGACGGCATAAATATCAATAAAATCAAAAAATCTGACCTTCGCCGTTCACTTGGCATTGTTTTGCAAGAAACCAACTTGTTTACAGGTACGGTTATGGACAACATCCGTTACGGCCGACTTGATGCAACCGATGAAGATTGTATTAAGGCCGCAAAACTTTCGGGTGCGGATGATTTTATAACCCGTTTGCCAAATGGCTACGATACCGAGCTTAAAAACAACGGTTCAAACCTTTCACAAGGTCAAAGACAGTTAATTGCCATTGCCCGTGCGGCAGTTGCTGACCCGCCTGTTATGATTCTTGATGAGGCAACCTCAAGCATTGATACCCGCACAGAAGCCATTGTGCAAAAGGGTATGGACAGTTTGATGAAGGGAAGAACGGTGTTTGTAATTGCACACCGACTTTCAACCGTTAAAAATTCCGATGTTATAATGGTGCTTGATAAGGGCCGAATTATCGAACGCGGCAGTCACGAAGATTTGATTAAACAAAAAGGGCAGTATTATAGCTTATATACAGGCGCTTTTGAGCTTGAATAATTTAAAACGGATTGTTTCTTTTTTGAAACAATCCGTTTGTCATATTTACAAGTATACTCTCATAAACTTTAATAACAAGTTTTAAGAGAGGAAAATATTATGGAAAACAAAGCACTAAAAACCGATGTTTATACCAATGAAAACATTTGGGTTGACAGCTGTGAGCAACCCATTGATGTTGATTTCACCTTGCCCGATTACTGCCCCGATATTTCTAAAATCTTCAAATGCAAGGCCGTTTCGCGCATTTCTTCAAAGTCACTTAATGACAAAAGTATTACTATTGACGGTAATATTTGCATAACGGTTTTATATTGTGATAAGGACAATAATTTGTGTTCTTATGAATATCAATACCCCTTTAACAAGGTTAAAGAAATCGACCACGATACAAAGGGGTGCAATCTTTCCTGCTTTGCTAAAACCGATTATATAAACTGCCGAGCCGTTACTTCGCGAAAGGTTGACATTCATGGCGCTGTGACCCTTAATATGAAATTATTTTGCAGAAAATGTTGCCAAATAATTTCCGATATTGATGACCAAAGCATTGAAACGCGTCGTGCAACTGCGCCTTCCACTGCACCGATGGGTTATGCTGAAAAATATGTAATAATTGAAGAAGAAATTGCTTGTTCAAACGGAAGTGCACCTATAAACCGTATATTAAGATATGACGCTTATCCATCAGTTACTGATTGTAAGGTTATAAGTGACAAAATTATGGTGAAGGGTGAAATGTCGGTTTGCATTACCTATTGCGCTGAAAATTCCACTTCACCGCAAATTATGAAAACCATGGTTCCGTTTAGCCAAGTGGTTGATATGCAGGGCGTTACTGATGACTGCCAGTGCGAAACCAAAACCTCACTCGCGTTTTTAGATATTAAACCCAAAAACAATATGTCGGGCGAATGTAAAATCTTTTCAATATCCGCAAAACTTTTGCTTTGCAGTCAGGCATTTTGCCAAAATGATGTGCCAATTATAAACGACGCTTTTTCAAGAAAATTTGAAGCCGATTTTAAAAAAGACAAAATCACATTTATAAAAATGTGTGATAATATAAAAGAGCGTTTTCATTATAAGCAAAACGTTGTTTTAAGTGAAAGCATAACATCGGTTTTAGATTTGTGGTGTGATATTCAGTCCCAAACCGTTAAATTTTTGGATGATAAAATGCAAATTTGCGGAACACTTATTGTTGGCATTGTAAACATTTCAGAAAATGGGGAAACCTGTTACATTGAAAAGCCGGTTGATTTTGAATATAACTATTCGTTATCAGATATTCGCGACAACTTGGAATGTCAACCCGAAATCAGCATAATTTCTTGTGGTTACACAATTAATTCGCCCACAAACCTTGAAATAAGGGTTGATATGGCCATAAATGGCGCCGTAATAGAAAAAAGGGGAATAGAGCTACTAACCGATATGGCGCTTAATGAGGGCAAATTAAAGCCCAAAAATAGTGATTGCTCAATGACGATTTATTTTGTATCAGGCGAAGAAAACATTTGGAACATTGCAAGAATTTATAATGCAAGTGTTGATGAAATTATCAAAATCAATAACCTTGATGATGAATATGTAAAAGACGGTACAATGCTTTTGGTGCCTGTAATGTAAAAAAACAAATCCCCCGAAATTTCGGGGGATTTGTTTTAATTTGAAAGTTTATTTACAAGTTCGGTAAAAATCTCGGAAGGGTTAAGCAAAAACTTTTCCTTAATGTGAAGCGCATGGTCTTCATCACATACTAAAAGTTTAACGCTCATAAAGGTGTCGTCACCATCTTTAACAGAGCAGGTGATAAATGTGCGGTCACCCTCGCGCGAGATTTTAATATCAGTTTCTTTTGCGTTTTTAAAGCGTGCAAGCATTTTATATGCCGCATCATAAGCTCGTTGCTTTACCGTCATAGAAAGGGTGGTTTTAAGGGTTTCGGCAACATATTTGCCGCTTTTTGTGATGATGTATGTGTCATCCTTTTCATCAACGGGTAAAAGCTGACCGCTTTTTACTAAATGGGCAATAGAATCGTTAACCTCAAAGCAGTTGGCAATACCCTCATAATGAAGGGTTTCAGCCAAAAGTTGACCCGGTACGGCTTCATCCAAAGCCGATAAAATATAACAAATTAAAATCCTTACTTCTGCGGTGCTGAAAAGACCGCCGGCAGCGTTTACTCCGGCAGAAACTGCATCTCTTTCCAAAGGAAAATTCCCCTTTACAATTTACTTTAAAAATTAGTCGATAAATTTGTCGTGAACAGCTGAAACTGCGGCATCGGCATATTTTTCATCAATTAAAACTGAAATCTTAATTTCGCTTGTTGAAATCATATGAATGTTGATGCCTGCATCAAAAAGTGCTTCAAACATTTTAGATGCGATACCGGGGTTAGATTCCATACCTGCGCCAACGATTGATACCTTGGTAACGCTTTCATCAAAGGTTACCTTTTGGAATTTAAGACTGTCTTTTAGTGAATCAACTGCTTCAACAGCGGTTTTAACATCGCTTTGAGGAACGGTAAAGGTAATGTCCTTTGTACCGTCACGGCCAACCGATTGAAGAATAATGTCAACATTGATTTTTGCATGAGCAAGTTTGTTGAAAATTTTAAATGCAACACCTGGGGTGTCTTGAAGACCTACTACTGATATACTTGCAACATTATTATCCTTGGCAACGCCTTTAATTAAAGTTTTTTCCATTTTTGTTATCTCCTTTACAATTGTACCGCGAACGGTGGGTTCTAAACTTGAACGAACTTCTAATTCAACATTATATTTCTTTGCCATTTCTACCGAACGGTTGTTAAGAACCTGCGCACCCAAAGTTGCAAGTTCTAACATTTCGTCATAGCTAATTTCATCCATTTTAATGGCGCCCTTAACTTTGCGTGGGTCGGCCGAATAAACACCGTCAACGTCGGTATAAATTTGGCACAAATCTGCCTTCATTGAAGCGGCAATAGCAACAGCGCTTGTGTCAGAACCGCCGCGTCCCAATGTGGTTATGTCGTCATATTTGTTAATGCCTTGGAAACCGGCTACAATAACAATATGTTTTTTGGAAATTTCGTTTCTAATGCGTTCGCTGTCAACCCTTTTAATGCGGGCGATTGAGTAATGACTGTCGGTTAAGAAACCTGCTTGCCAACCCAAAAGGGAAGTAACAGGGTAACCGAGCTTTTCAATAGCTATTGCCAAAAGCGAAATGGAAATTTGTTCACCTGCAGATAAAAGCATATCCATTTCACGTTTTGAAGCGCCGTCAGGATTAATTTCTTTTGCTTTTGCAATAAGGTCGTCGGTGGTGTCGCCTTGAGCAGATACAACAACTACAACATCATTACCTTTTTTATAATCGTTAATAATAATATTGGCAACATTAAGCACCTTTTCGGCGTTAGCAACCGACGAACCGCCGAATTTTTTAACTATAAGTGACATTTATATAACCTCCGTGTCAGAACATTGTGTGCAAAATTTTATATTTATTTACAGCTTTTAAAGTTGAAAGTTTATCTTTAATGAAACTTTCAGTATTGGGTTTTGTGATGAAAGCGATTTCGTTTTTATATTCATTCATAATATATGAATCCGAAAGATCGCCCAACATATTTAAAAATTCATCTTTTAAAGTGGTGAAATCGTCACCCTTTAATGTAACATAAAGGGGAGAACATTCCTGATATTCGGTGTCAACATAATCGGCAGAGCCGTCTTCCCAAGTGAGATATTTTTCGTTGTTTTGGTTTTTGATACAGTCAATAATATCGCCAACAACGGCACTTGCGGTGGCTTCTTTACCGGCACCTTTGCCATAAAAAGCAACTTCGCCTGTTTGGTCGCCGTTTACAACAACCGCGTTAAATACACCGTTTACACTGGCTAATATGTGACTGCGGCTTACTAATGTGGGACGAACAGATGCGATAATTTTACCGTTTTCTATTTTTTTGGAATGGCCGATAAGTTTAATTACCGCGCCAAAATTATCGGCATATTCAACATCGTCAAGTGTAATTTCGGTAATGCCTTCGGTTTTAACTTGGTCGGGGTAAACATGTTTGCCATAAGCCAAAGCCGATAAAATGCAAATCTTACGACAAGCATCGTGACCTTCAACATCGGCAGCGGGGTTTCTTTCGGCAAAGCCCAAATCTTGTGCTAATTTTAAAGCCGAAGCAAAGTCCATATTATCCACTATCATTTTATTTAAAATGTAGTTTGTTGTGCCATTTAATATGCCCCAAATTTCGTCAATTTCGTTTGCCAAAAGGCAGTTTGAAATTGGACGTAAAACAGGGATGCCGCCACCAACGCTTGCTTCAAACAAAAAGCTGACATTGTTTTGGTTTGCAATTTTTATAAGCTCGGCTCCCTTGGCGGCAACAAGCTCTTTATTAGAAGTAACAACACTTTTTCCTTTTAAAAGGCAGGCCTTTACAAAATCATAAGCGGGGGTGATACCACCCATAACTTCGGCAACAACGCTTATAGAGTCGTCATTTAAAATGTCGTTAAAGTCCTTGGTGAACTTATCACTGTAAGCAACATCAAAATCTCTTAAATCAAGAATTTTAGAAACATTTACATCTTGTTTCACGCGGTTTGAAATGCGGTCGTTATGGTTGATTAAAATTTCAGCCACGCCCGAACCTACAACACCGTGTCCCATAATGGCAATATTTATCATTGTCACCCTCCGTTCAAAGAAGCATAAATTGTGTGATTTTTGCATATAATGTGCATAATATAATTATTTTTTAATTATATTATAATTAAAGTGAAAAATCAAGAGTAAAAGTGAAATCACATTGCATAAAACTTATCGTTTTAGGGGAATAAAATTTGGAAATTGAATCAAAAAAACGGTTTTTAATCAATTTTTTATATATCTTTGCAATAGGCGGCATAACGGTTGTTTTATGTCGTTTTTTGCTTGGTGGTATGCTTCCGTTTTTGTTTTCTATAATTATTGCCGCCGTTTCACAAAAGCCGGCAAGGTTTTTAAGCGATAAAACAAACCTTTCAAAAAAGCTTTGTGCGGTGTTTTTAAGTGCTGCAATTTATATCATTTTTGCCGCAGCACTTATTTTTATCTTGTGGAAAATAATTGTATCATCGGCCGGTATTATTGATTATTTGCCGCATTTTTTTGAAAAATTAGTTGCTGCCTTTCGAAAAATCGAAGAATATTTTTCAAACTATTTGCCAAGCGATTTTGCTTTTACTTTAAGCGATTTTGCGGGCAATTTTCTTAATACAGCCACCGATTTTTTAACCGATATAGTTAAAAAAACAGTAAAAGGTGTGCCAACATTTTTGTTAAGCAGTATTGTGGCATTAGTGGCGGGGTGTTATATTTCAAAGGACTTTGACGGCCTTTCAAAATTTATAAAATCGCTTTGCAAAGATGATTTTTACCAAAAAATTTTGCGTATAAAAAATATATGTACACAAAGCATTTTCAAAATAGTTAAAGGTTATGTAATTTTGATGTTTTTAACATTGATTGAAGTGTTTTTGGGGTTAACGGTTTTAAAGGTTAAAAACGCGTTTATCATAGCGGTTGTTATTGCGCTTGTTGACTTTTTGCCCGTTTTGGGCACGGGGATAATAATGGTGCCTTGGGCACTTTTTTGCGCATTTTCGGGCAACCCAGTTTTGGCTGTGGGACTTGCAGTTTTGTATATAATTATTTTAATTTTACGAAACTTTTTAGAACCTAAAATTGTTTCGCAACAAACAGGTATAAACCCTTTGTTTACGCTAATTTCAATGTTTGCGGGGTTGAAACTTTTTGGCGGTGTCGGACTTGTTTTATTTCCGCTAATTTTAATTGTTACCATTAAATATTACAAAGAAGAAATGTAAAAATTATATCCATTTTCACCGCTTTGGCATAATATGTGTTAGCGGAGTGAATTAAATGAAAAGATATGTAATAGCTACAGGAACAGTCACCTATGCTATAAAGGGTAGGGACTTATTGCGTAAAAACGGCTTTACGGTTAAGGTTGAAAGAATCACCGGCGATAACACTCTGGGCTGCGGATATGTCCTTATTTTGACTGGTGACATTGAAAAAGCAGAAAAAATTTTAAAAAACGGCGGTGTAAAAATTTTAAAAATAACCGCAGAGCAATAATTTTTACAGAGCGCCTCGCAAGAGGTGCTCTTTTTCGAAAGGACCTTTTTTATGATATATTTTGACAATGCCGCAACAAGCGGTCACAAACCGTCAATGGTTATAAATGCGGTTAATTATGCACTGAAAAATTTGTCGGCAAACCCGGGCAGAAGCGGTCACAAAGCCGCTTTGGATGCGGCGGATATGGTATATAAAACACGGCAAAAGGTTGCAGATTTTTTTGGCGCTCAGGGCCCCGAAAATGTTGTTTTCACACAAAACTGCACTCACGCTTTAAACTATGTTATAAAGGGTGTTTTAAAAAGGGGAGACCACGCAGTTGTGTCATCTCTTGAACATAATGCGGTTATGCGCCCTCTCGTTAAAACGGGGATAAGCTTTGATGTGGCAATGGTTTTTGAAAACGATGAAGACACCGTGGCTGATTTCGAAAAGAAATTAAAGGTGAACACGAAGCTTGTAATAATGACAGGCGCATCAAATGTAACGGGGCAAATTTTGCCCTTTGAGGAAATTGCAAAAATTTGCAAAAAAAGAGGAATATTTTTCTGTCTTGATGCCGCACAGGTGGCGGGTATAATGCCCATAAATATGCAAAAAATGCATATTGATTATCTCTGCGTTGCACCCCATAAATCGCTTTATGCGCCAATGGGAACTGGGGTTTTAATTTGCAGAAAACCAATACAAAACACCGTTATTGAAGGGGGAACAGGTACCTCATCGCTTGAATTTATACAGCCGAACACGCTGCCTGAAATGCTTGAAAGCGGCACTTTAAACGTGCCGGGAATTGCGGGAATTTCAGCGGGAATCGATTTTGTTAAAAAAGTTGGCATAGAAAAAATTTACACCTTTGAAATGAAACTTTTAAAAATGCTTTATGACGGATTTTCAAAAAATGAAAAAATAATTCTTTACACAAACCCACCCAAAATGCATAAATATGCACCCGTCTTGCCTTTTAATATTAGGGGTATGAAAAGCGATACGGCTAATGAATTTTTTTCGAAAAACGGGGTTGCTTTAAGGGCGGGGCTTCACTGTGCGCCGACCGCACATAAAATGCTTGGCACACAGGATTTTGGCACATTAAGAGCATCGCTTTCGGCGTTTAACAATGAAAATGAGGTAATTTCGTTTATAAACCTTGCGAAAAAAGTCTAAGAAATTTCATTTTAACTATTGAATGAGATTTTGTTATGTGTTAGAATAGTAGTAGAAATTTAATTATATAATTATATATAACACGAAGGGATGTTAAAGGATGAGTGGTTTTTTTGACACCATTTATATGATTTTTAATCAGCTGTTCTATGCGGTTTCGCACATAGGCATTGCTGATATAATCGACATTGCGGTTATTTCCTATGTCATTTATCAGGCAATTGTCTTTTTGCGTGAATCACGCGCCGGTCAGCTTGTAAAAGGTCTTGCAATTTTGCTCATTGTGTTTGTTGTGGCAGAATGGTGGGAATTGGTCACAATTAAGTGGGTGCTTTCAAAAGCGATTGATTTTATCATTATCGCTGCCGCTGTAATTTTCCAACCCGAACTTCGCCGTATTCTTGAAAGAGTTGGCCGCACCAAATTTAGCGCAAGTCAACTTTTCGATGAAGCCGAAAGCGTGCAGGCAGAAAGTATTGATAAAATTTGTAAGGCCGCCGGCTTCATGCAGGAAAAGAAAATTGGTGCTTTAATTGTTTTTGAACGCGAAACACAGCTTGGCGAAATTATAAATACAGGCACCATTACCGATGCTACTGCTTCGGTTTCGGTTGTTAATAATATTTTTTTCCCGAAATCCCCATTGCACGATGGTGCTGTTGTTGTAAGGGATGGCAGAATTTATGCCGCAGGTTGTATTTTGCCGCTTAGCCAAAGCGATTTAATCAGTTCTTCAATGGGTACCCGTCACAGAGCGGCTATCGGTATGAGCGAAAATTCCGATGCAGTTGTTTTGGTTGTTTCAGAAGAAACGGGAACTATTTCAATAGCAGTTGGCGGTAATATTACTCGCAATTATAACGCTGTTACTGCTGCGGCAGAACTTCGCCGATTACTTATAAACACCGAAAATAAGGAAAAGAAATCGGGCGTTACAAGCATACTTAAAAATATAAATCCGTTTAAGAAGAACAAGTGATAAGGAGAGTTTAAAAATGTCAAAAAAAATAACAGCAATAAAACCCTCCACAATAAAGGGGCTTCTTTACAACAAAAAGGTTATTATACCACTTTCAATATTTATGGCGTTTGTGCTTTGGCTTGTAATTGTAACACAAGAAAACCCAATGCGCGAACGCACCTTTTCGGGTCTGACCCTTAATGTTAATTTGCAAAATACATTTGCTGCTGAAAACAATATGAATATTGTGGGGGATGCCTCATCACAAAAAATCAGCGTGGTTGTAAGGGGACCAAGTTATGTTGTGTCATCTCTTCACCCCGAAGATGTAACTGTTTATGTATCGGCTGCATCGGTAGATGCACCGGGTCAGTACAAGCTTGATGTTTCGGTGTCACGCTCCTCAACCGATTATGAGGTCTTAAGCATATCACCCTCGACCGTAAAGCTTGATTTTGACTATTTCGACACAAAGGAATTTGTTGTTAAGGCAGATGCCAAGGGCGCATCAGCTACAAGCGGACTTATTGCTGAAAGCGGTATAGTAAGCGGTATCGAAGGCGATGTTTTAAAGGTTACAGGCCCCAGAAGTAAACTTAATCAAATTGCGTCGGCAGTTGCGGTGTGCGATGTTAATCGTGTATTGTCCGAAACCGAAACCTTTGATGCAAAAATTCAACTTTTAGATGAAGACGGCAAGAAAATTTCACTTGAAAATATCACCCTTAACGCCGAAGATGTTAAGGTGAAAGTGCCAATTTCCAAAAAGAAAACCGTTTCGGTTGTTGCTGACTTTACAAATTTACCCAGCGGATTTGATAAATCAAGCATTAAATACACCATCGACCACGCAAAAGTTGATATAATCGGTGCACCCGAAATAATAGATAAAACCGAAAAAATCACATTGTCGGCAATCGATGTTTCAACCCTTTCTTTAACCAACAAAACCTTTGCGGTAACACCAAAATTGCCCGAAGGTGTGCGCCTTATTGATAATTTTGAAACCTTTGAGGTAACTATTAACACAAACAATTATGATGAAAAGGTTTTAACCGTAACCGAAATTAAGACTGTTGGCTTGGATAAAGCTCTTAAAAGCAACCAAACCTCAATTAAAAATGTTAAAATCTGTGGTCCAAGCGCAGTAATCAGAAAAATTACTGCCGATAAAATTACCGCAAAAATTGATTTATCCAATAAGCTTGAAGGTCAGCACACAGTAGATGCTGTTTTCAGCTTGAAGGATTATAAAAATGTTTGGGTTGTGGGTGAATATACTTCCACAGTTACCATTTCAAAAAAATAATGTTTTAACAAAAAGATTTCCCCTTGCGTATTATAAACCAAGGGGGAGTCGTTGTTTATGAAGTTTTTATTGTTTTTTGCTGTTTTTGTGTTTGCACTTTTAGGTTTAAGCGAATTTTTACATATTTTAAAAATTAAATTTATTTTATCTAAAAGCAAACCAAATGTTAGGGTGTTTGTAAACCTTAAAGAAGAAACTGCATTAAAACAGTTGGCATTTGTTGTTGAACAACATTTGTGGCTTGGCTCACATTATGCCAATGAAGTGATTGCAGTCGCTAGCAATTTAAGTGATGAAACATTTTCAGAATGCGAAAGAATTGCAAAATTACATAATATAAAAATTTATTGCGAAAGGAAAGGTAAAAATGGAAGTAATATCAGGTATTATCGAAAAAATAACCTTTCGCAATGAGGCAAATGCATATACAGTTGCGCTTTTAAAAACCAAAACCGAACAGGTTGTGGTTGTTGGCACCTTACCCTTTATTAACGAGGGTGATTCGGTCGATATTGAAGGTGAATACACCGTTCACGCAACTTATGGCGAACAGTTTAAGGTGCATTCTTTCACACAAAAAACGCCCGAAAATTCTGCCGCAATTTTAAGGTATCTTTCTTCCGGTGCAATAAAAGGGGTTGGACCCACAACCGCAACACGTTTGGTTGAAAAGTTTGGAACAAACACCCTTGATATAATACAAAATCACCCCGAAGATATGGCAAATTTAAAGGGCATTTCTTTAAATAAGGCAATGCAAATTCACGAAGAATATAAAAAGCAATATGGCGTTAGGGATATAATGCTTATGCTTTCAAAATATAATATTTCCCCCGATAAATGTGTTGGCATTTACCGCAAATTCGGTGCCGATGCTATTGAAATAATTAAATCAAACCCTTATGCGCTTTGTGAAGAGGGGATAGACTTTTCTTTTGACCTTGCAGAAGAGATTGCGGCCGATTATCAGTTCGATTTTAATAGCGAACTTCGTGTTTCGGCAGGCATTGAATATGTTTTAAGAAAAAATTTATATAACGGTCACACCTGCTTGCCGCGCGATAAATTCGTGGGTGTTGCCGCTAATCTTTTGTCGGCAAAGGATTATGTCGTGGAAGAATGCTGTCAGCGACTTATTGACTGTTTCCGTCTTTCAAGCGAAATGTTTGACGGGCGAGAATTTTTGTCAATTCCCGAATATCACAACGCCGAAGAGCATATAGCAGCGCGTTTGTGTTCGGTAAAGCGTTTTATGAATTCGGCTGTTACTGTGGACGAGCTTGAAATTCAGAATGTTGAAAATAAGCTTGGTATAAAGTTTGAGGATTTGCAACGCCGCGCAATTTTCGAAGCGTTTGAAAGTGGGATTTTGGTGCTGACGGGCGGCCCCGGTACAGGCAAAACCACAACACTTAATGCCATTATAAAATTGTTTGAAAACCGCAATCTTGTTATCGAACTTGCCGCCCCAACGGGCAGAGCCGCCAAACGCATGACCGAACTGACCGGCAAAGAAGCAAAAACCATTCACCGACTTCTTGAAGTTGAATGGGGCGAAAACGATAAACCCTATTTTAACCGAAACGAGAAAACCCCCCTTGAATGTGATGTGATTATTGTTGATGAATCTTCAATGATTGACACCCTTTTGTTTGATAACTTGTTAAAGGCGCTGCGACTTTCGTGCCGAATAATTTTGGTTGGCGATTCCGACCAGTTGCCAAGCATTGGCGCCGGCAATGTTTTAAGTGATATTTTAGCGGCCGATATTTTTCCGTCAATACGACTTCGCAAGGTGTTTAGACAGGCCTCTAAAAGTATGATAATAAATAATGCCCACGCTATAATAAACGGGGAAAAGGCGCAGTTTAACACAACTGAAACCGACTGCTTTTTTATGAAACGTGCGGACAAGTTTAGCACGGTTGAAACGGTTGTTTCACTTATTACCGAAAG
>JAZSNW010000107.1:0-6163 GCA_045536615.1 Acutalibacteraceae bacterium
ACCCAAAATAAAGCCCAATAAAAAGGAGCATACTGCTAAAAGCAGAAACAGAATAATCACTAATCCCAACCTCCTTTAAAATCGTTAACGGTAATTGCGCCATCGTTTCTAATACGGCTTTTTTGGGCGTTTGGTTTAAAAAATTTCACATCTTCAAAACCATAACGCAAAGCATCACACAAATGGTTTTCGCTGTCCTTTGGCATACGAAGCCCGTTTGTTTCTCGCCGTTCATCATACACATAAGATGAAAGTTCCCTTATCATATTCACACATTTTGGGCTGACTGTCATTTGATATTCACTTATGGCGGCAATACCGTTTAAAATGCTATCTCGCCCTTTGTAAGACGGGCAAATTCGGCTAATGCCAAGCCGCCTTAAATCATCGTTAGATTTTGGCTCGGCACAGTCGGCGCGAATTCTTTCCTTTGAAAAGCCAAGTGCCTTTATTTTGTTTGCAATGTCGCTGTTAAGCATTCGCTTTTCGTAAAATTCGCTGTATATATAAATTTGTTTTTCAATGGGGTTTACCATAAAAGCCACAAAGGCGGTGGGGTCGTTTGTATAACCGTAATCAAGCCCAAAAAAGCTTTTCCATTTATATTCATCGCTTTTCGGCACAGTTATATCCCCTACCTGCCAATTTTCAAAAACAAGGCCCTCTGATATGCCCCAATTTCCAAGCCCTACCACCTCATATTTTCTGCGGTTTGTTTTTTTAATGCGTTCAAAAACCGCGCGGTCGGTATCGTCCAAAAATTCGTTTATAAGATAATTGGTTGAAAAGGTATCGACATCGCGGCTTTTTGTATCAAAAAACCGTTTTTTAAGCCAATGGGTTTCACTCCACGGGTTAAAGGTTATGGTGGTTTGCTTGTAAAGTGGCGGCGGTATGCTTCCTCTCGGCACTGAAAGGTCAAGTTTATCAAAATCCGCTTCGCTTGAAATTTCAAACGCTTCTTCAATCCAGACATAATTTAAATATCCCTGCGGTACCGTTGTTGAAGCAAGTTTTAAAACATCATCAAATCCGCGAAAAATAATTTTTTGACCTGTCGGCTTATAGGTCATTTCCATTGGTGCCACAGTGTTATTCCAATACTGACTAACCCCCAACCGTTCCTGCGCCCATTTAAGTTGAGCAAAGGTGCTGTCACGGTGGGTATTCATAACCTGTCGCACCACCAAAAGATTTGACTTTTCCTCATTCATAAGCCGAAAAATAAAATTAAGCGCCGTTGTAGCCGATTTTTTAGAACCTTTACCGCCCTTTAACACACGGTAACGCTTTTTGCAGTTCCAAAATTTGTCATATCCCCCGCCCACAATTTCCGACATCTTAATCTCTGATGTCATCAATAATCATCACCGTCCTGTTATCAGTCGGCTTTTCGTCCTTTTTTTCACTCACGATTGAACGCAGCTCCTTTATAGCTGAAAGGTCCCCCGTCACCGCCTTTTTATAAAGTGCTACCATCACAGCCGTTTTTCTTGTGGGGTTTTTAACCTCAAACCCCTCCTCTTTTAAAGCGAGGGCCTCCTCCGGTGATAGCTTTTCATTCAAAATTGTTTTAAGGGTTTTATAAAGCAGCTTGTCACTCTCTCGCAAATTTTTCGCCTCCTTCCAGCGTGGTCATTATACCAACCAAAAAACCGCCATTCACCGACAAAAAAAGACGACACTTTCAAAAAAGTGTCGTCTAAACAAATTATTAGTTTATTCAGTTAAATTTAATACATTATCACACAAATTAAGGTTTGAGGTGCGGTGGGTTACCAAAATCACCGTTTTATCGGTCAGTGCTTTGATATTATCAAGCACACGCTTTTCGGTTTGTTTATCAAGCGCCGATGTTGCCTCATCCAAAAGTAAAATCGGCGAATCATTTGCAATGGCGCGGGCTATAGCAATTCTTTGAAGCTGACCTTCCGAAAGACCTGCACCATGTTCGGAAAGTTCGGTATCAAAACCGTTTGGCAAGGTGACAATATAATCATAAATTTCAGCCACCTTTGCCGCATTTTCAACTGTTTCATTGCTAATGTTGGGGTTACACATTGCAATGTTTTCTCTAATACTGCCCGAAACAATCATATTGCCTTGCGGCACATAAGAAAATATTCCCCTAACTTTTGCATCAATGGGTGTTTCGCCGTTTAAAGTTAAACTTCCGCTTTTAATGTCGTAAAGGTTTAAAAGCAGCTTAAACAATGTGCTTTTACCAACACCGCTGTCCCCCAAAATTGCGGTCATACTGCCACGGTTAATTTCAAAAGACAAATTCTTTATAACCGATTCATCATCATAATCAAAGCAAATATCTTCCGCCTTTATAAATTTAAAATCATCACAACATTTTTGAAGTTCGGCCATTTGAAGTGCCGCACTTTCACTGTCAAGATTTTCAATTTTCATAAGCCGTTCAGCAGATGCTAAAAGCGAATAATATTGCGGTAATATGCCCGAAATATTTTGAAGCGGCATACGAAGTTGTGACACAAGCTGTAAAAATGCAATAAGGGTGCCGTAAGTTATGGCATTAGTAGGACTTGCAATTTGAACAGCGCCCCATAAAAGCACCGCATAATAACCAACGGTAAAAAACGAATAAAGCCCCAAATGTAAGAAAACCGACAAAACCGAACGCTTTATCTTAATTTTATAATTTTCTTTTAAATATCGGTTTAATTTTTTTGAAATGAATTCCCTTGTTTTGAATGTTTTCATAACCGAAAGGTTTTCAAAACATTCCTGCATAAACGAGCGTGACTCACCCTCGGTTCGTTGTGCCTCTTTATGTAAAAGTTTATATTTATTGCTTAAAATTCGCGCAAATGCGGGCACCAAAACACCCACAATCAAAATAATTACAGCAATTCCGGGTTCTAATAAAAGAAGTGCCACCACACAGCCGATAATTCTTGTAACCATTGAAACCAAGTTTGGCACAATGTTTACAACACCACCCTGCAAAACCTCGACATCAGATGTTAAACGGTTAAGTAAATCGCCCGAATGATATTTTGAAATTTCGCCAAACTTTTTGCGTTCAATGGCATTAAATAAATGCTCCCTTAAAGTGATTATAAGTTTGCCCGAAATACGTGCTTTTAAAATGCTTTCAACACCCGAACATATAACCTGTAAAACCACCAACGACAAAAGGCAAACACCATAATATAAAATGTTGCCTTCCCTGTCACCCGTTGCAATTTCTAAAACTGTTTTTGAAATCATGGCAAGTGCCACAAACTGTAGCGACACAACCGCCGCCAAAGCAGAAATGCCAAATAACGCAGGTAAATGAATTTTTGTGTGTTTATAAATCCAACTTAAAGTGGGCTTATTACTTTTTTTCATCATAAAATTCCTTTGTTTTTGATGTAATAATTATATACTATAAATTTAACTATTGCAAGTGGCAACCTTTTTGTTGTATAATATATAAAATATCATTTTTTGGAGTTAATTTTATGGATACCTTTTTCGAACAAATTGTACGCATTAAAAAAAGTGTTGGCACATTAGCACTTGTAATTTTTATCTGGTTTTTGGCAATTTCGTTGGCTGTGTTTTTCTTTATGACAAGTCTTCTCGGTCCACTTTCCGCCATTGTTATTATCGGCCTTATTTACGGTGCATGGTGGCTTACTGCTAAATTTAATATTGAATATGAATATATCGTAACTAACGAAGATATGGATATCGACAAAATTATAAACAAATCTTCACGCAAACGCCTTGTAAGCATTACACTTTCAAAGGTTGAACGCGTTGAAAAATTTAACCCCGCTTTAATTCAAAATATCAAAGCAGAAAATTTGCTTTTTGCTTGCGACCAAAACGACCCTAATGCTTATTTAATTGTTGCCTCTCGTGAAGATTCAAAGATTAATTATATTGTATTTTCACCAAATGAAAAACTTCAAAATGCAATCAAAAAATCTTTGCCAAAATTTGTTTCAAATTCCGCTTTTAAATAATATAAACTGTTGCCGTTGTGATTTTTACAACGGCATTTTTGTTGGTATAAAACCCAAAAGTCGCCGCATAAACATATTTAAAAAATATATTTTAAAATGGGGCGATTTTTTTGAAAAAGCTGCTTTGTATTTTTTCGCTTTTACTTCTTGTTGGTTGCAGCAATGCCACTTCCATTAAACCCACAACCCGCAACCTTTCATTTTTAGCAGAAATAGCATATTATAACGAATTTTACGAAATTTCGGCCGAAATTTCACAAAACGGTGAAATGACAATAAAAATTCTACAACCCGCCGACCTTAAAGATATTGTTTTCACCGTTACCGAAAATGATATAAAATCCGAATTTAACGGTATCACTTATGAATATACTTCGCCCCACCAAAGTGATGTGATTAGTTTTATTTACAACGCTTTCAAAGAAGAAAACCCAAAAGTTTTTGAAAACGATAACCAATTTTTTACAAAGGGCAAATTTGAAAATTTCGAATATAAAATGTTTATAGGTCAAAGCGGTTTACCGCTTGAAATAATTGACAGCAGCGGCAGGTTTAATGTAATTTTCAAAAACCCCGGCATAAAAAAATAATAGAAAAAGAGCAGTAGCAAAAAAACTACTGCTCTTTCTCTTTTTAAGGGGTTTGAGGAGAGAATTTCTTCAAAAGAAGAAATTATACCAAAAGGTATGCGGCTTCCTTTTCGGTACGATTAAACTATAACCCATAATTTTTAATACAATATGAACAATTTTTAAATTTTTTTAAAGAATATTAAAAAGGTTTAATGACAATAATAAAACCGAAAGGATGATATAAATGAATTACACACCTTATTCCTCAAATAAAAAGGGGAATTCCGTTTTTTATATAATTATAATAATTGCATTGGCGCTTATAGCCATTGTTGCATTTATTGGTCTTTCAAATATGAATAAGGATGATATGACCGACAAGCCAAAAGATAATATAAGCGATAACCTTGAAAACAGCCAAAACAATTCAGAGGAATATAACAGCAACGACAGCTCATATAATAATAGTGATAATAACAGTGGTAATATCATCAGTGATATTATTCCCGATACACCAAAGGATAATATGCCAAATATCACCCCATCAACACCTACAAATGATGATGTGAAGAATGAGCCATATCAAAAAAGCTATACAATGCCGATAAGCGGTGATATTTTAAAGGATTTTAGCGACACCGCGCTTCAATTTTCGCAAACCTATGGCGATATGCGACTTCACGCGGCAGTTGATATTGCCTGCAAAGAAGGCAGTTTAATTGGCTCGCTAACCGATGGTAAGGTTTTATCGGTTGAAGAAACCGCAAATTTAGGAAATGTTATCACAATTGACCACGGCGACGGACTTATTGTTAAATATGCCGCCATTAAAGACAGCAAGGTAAAAGCCGGCGACAAGGTTAAATCGGGTGATTTAATCGGCGCTGTGGGCACAATTCCATGCGAATGCGGTGACCAAAGCCACCTTCATATAGAAGCCACCGAAAACGGCAAACCCATTTCAGTTTTAAAGTTTTTTAATTAAATACTTGCCCTCGGAAATTATCGTTTAGGGGCAAAAGAGCGGACACAGTAAAAATTTACATTGTGTCCGCTCTTGTTTTTTTGAAAAAATTATGATATTATAATTTCAGTATATTTTAGGAGGTAATTTTTATGTCAAAATATGCCGGTACACAAACCGAAAAAAATCTTGAAGCCGCTTTTGCTGGCGAATCTCAGGCAAGAAATAAATACACCTACTTTGCTTCAAAAGCTAAAAAAGAAGGGTTTGAACAAATCGCTGCCCTTTTCCTTAAAACTGCCGAAAATGAAAAAGAACACGCAAAATTATGGTTTAAAGAACTCAACGGCATTGGCGACACCGCTGAAAATTTAGCACACGCTGCCGAAGGCGAAAATTATGAATGGACCGATATGTACGAAGGTTTTGCAAAAACCGCTGACGAAGAAGGTTTCCCCGAACTCGCTGCAAAGTTCCGCCTTGTTGCCGCTATCGAAAAGCATCACGAAGAACGTTATCGCGCACTTCTTAAAAATGTTGAAACCGCTGCTGTTTTCGAAAAGAGCGAGGTTAAGGTTTGGGAATGCAGAAACTGCGGCCACCTTATTGTTGGCACAAAGGCACCCGATCTTTGCCCAACC
>JAZSNW010000065.1:0-2704 GCA_045536615.1 Acutalibacteraceae bacterium
ATTCGCATTATTCACGGCAAGGGTACAGGTGTGCTTCGCAAAAATGTGCAGGCGCATCTTCGCCGCCATAAAAATATACAGTCCTTCCGACTTGGTACTTTTGGTGAGGGCGAAAACGGCGTAACCATTGCCGAGGTTAAAGGTTAAGAAACATTTTTACAATAAAAACCCCGTAGCTTTTGCTACGGGGTTTAGCTTATTCAGTTTCGCTTTCAATTTCTTCTTTTGGGTGTTTTTGTTTTTCGATATAATCCATAAGTTCTTTTAAAAGGGTGTAAATAACGGCTGAAAGGGGAACAGCAATTAGAGCCCCTAAAACCCCTCCAACATTGCTGCCGACAAGTACAGCGCTTATAACAATAACACCCGGCAGACCTACCGCCTTGCCCACAACCTTTGGATAAATAAGGTTGCCTTCAAGCTGCTGTAAAATAATAAGGAACAAAGCAAAAAGCAATGCTTTTATTGGGTCAGTAATTAAAATTAAAAATGCGCCGACAAATGCACCAACCCACGCACCGACAATTGGGATTAAAGCGGTGATGCAAATTATAATAGAAATAATTTCGGCGTTTGGGAAGCGGAAAATTAGCATACCGATATAGCAAAGCACACCTAAAATTATTGCTTCGGTAAACTGACCGCCAATAAATTTTGTAAAGGAAGTAAAGATCTGCTTTGCAATGTGGTGCACAACCTTTGCCGAATTTTCGGGCAAGAAAGAATCAACCACACGCTTTGCAAAAGCACCGATTTTTTCCTTTTGAGCCAAAATATAAATTGAAACAATTACACCAAACAAAATATTTGAAAGCACATTTAGTACTGACCCGGTAATGTTTATTGCATCGTTAACAATGGTGTTACTGTATTTAGAGGTGATGCTCTTAACAGTTTCCATTAAGGTGTTAACATCAATTTTTGGTATTTCGTCGGTCGGAATATTAAAGCTTTGAAGTGTATTTACAAGCCATTCGCGTGAATCAACAATAAAGGTGGGAAGTCGGTCAATAATATAAGCAACAGTATCGCTTATATCGGGGATGATAACCAAAACAATAAGCGATAAAAGACCGAATGCTAAAACATAAGTTAACACAAGGCATAGCGGTCGGCAAAGTTTTCTTAAAAAATTGTGTTTTGAAGTTTTTAAAAATTTAAAAACCTTGGTCTCAAACCCTGTTAAAAAAACATTAAGCACAAAGGCAATGCAAAGTGCAATAATTATTGGGGTTATAAAACTTACAATGGTTGAGACAAAGCCCAAGACACCTACAAAATTGAAAACAAGCGCAAAAATTATTGCCGAAATAAAAACTATAAGCAAAATTTGGCGTGTGTTTTTAAAATCAAGTTTCATTTAATCACCATTTTTTAGTTAGATTATAGTAATTATAACCCATTTTTTTGTTTTAGTAAATACATTTTTTAAAATATATTAGCAAAAAGAAAAGCCCGAAGCAAAAGCTTTGGGCTTTAAAATTGGTTTTATACGCGTTTTACGCCGATTTTAACGTTTTCGCCGTTGATATCCCATTCTTTAACAAAACCGTCAGGTGTGGCAACTGTAAGTTTGTCGGCCAATGTGTCGCCGACAATGTCAGCCGATTTGTTGGCCGCAAGGTTGCAAATAATTTCGCTGCCACTGATGGTGATTTCAATATGGTCGGTAACATTGAAATCTGCTTCCTTACGCATGGTTTGAATTTTGCTTACAAGCTCACGAATATAACCTTCGTTAATAAGCTCATCAGTTAAAACTGTGTCAAGCGCAACGGTTATACCGCGGTCGCTTAATGTATAGAAGCCCTCTTTCTGAGCGGCATCAATAAGCAAATCTTCAACCAAAAGTGTAACATCGCCTGATGCGAGTTTAAGTGTCAAACTGCCGTTTTCGTCAAGTTCTTTCTTGGCGGCGTTACCGTCAATTTCCATAAGGTATTGACGAATTTCATTAAGCTGCTTACCAAATTTGGGACCAACTGTTTTAAGTTGTGGCTTAAAGGTATAGGTCACAAAGTTGTCAACCGCGTCGGTAAAGTCAACCTTTTTAATGTTAAGCTCATCCTTAATAATGCTTGTATAGGTTTCTTCTAATTCGCCGTCAAGTTTAACATACATGACATTAAGGGGTTGACGGTTTTTGCGTGAAGAACCGTTACGAGCCGAACGACCAAGCACAACAATTTCAAGAACCTTTTCCATTTGTTCTTCAAGTTTTTTGTCAATTAAATCTTCGGCTACTTCGGGGAAGTCGCAAAGGTGAATACTAATTGGTGCGGTGTCATCAACCGATTTAACAATGTTTTGGTAAATGTTTTCTGCCATAAATGGAATCATAGGTGCGGCAGTTTTTGCGGTGGTTACAAGCGCGGTGTAAAGGGTCATATAAGCGGCGAGTTTGTCGTCGGTCATACCTTGCACCCAATAACGTTCACGACCACGGCGAACATACCAGTTGCTCATTTCATCCACAAATTCCTGCAAAGCGCGTGCGGCTTCGGGAATGCGGTAATTATTAAGGTTTGTGTCAACCGCTTTTACAACCGAATTAAGCTTCGATAAAAGCCATTTATCCATAACTGTGAGTTTGCAGTCAGAAAGGTTATACTTGGTCGGGTCAAATTTATCAATATTTGCATAAAGCACATAGAAAGCGTAGGTGTTCCAAAGTGTGCCCATAAATTTGCGTTGACCTTCAACA
>JAZSNW010000135.1:0-2305 GCA_045536615.1 Acutalibacteraceae bacterium
TATGGTTGGTCAGCGTTTTGCGCTTTTACTTTGCGACCACCCTTGGTTTAACATTACCGCTTTGGCTGCAAGTGCAAATTCAGCCGGTAAATCTTACACCGAGGCAGTTGGCAACCGTTGGGCTATGACATCCCCAATGCCTGAAAATCTTAAAGATATGATGGTTTACGATGCCGAAAAGGATATTGATGAAATTGTTGCAAAGGTTGATTTTGTTTTCTGCGCCGTTAATATGAAAAAGGATGAAATCAAAGCACTTGAAGAAACCTATGCAAAGCGTGAATGACCCGTTATTTCAGACAACTCGGCTCACCGCTTTACTACCGATGTTCCAATGATTATTCCCGAAATTAACGACAACCACGCTGAAATTATTGAAAGCCAAAGAAAGCGTCTCGGCACCAAGAAGGGCTTTATTGCAGTTAAGTCAAACTGCTCACTTCAAAGCTATGTTCCTGCCCTTTACCCACTTGACAAATTTGGCGTTGAAAAGGTTTTGGTTTGTACATATCAAGCGATTTCAGGTGCAGGCAAAACCTTTGACCGTTGGCCTGAAATGGTTGATAATGTTATCCCCTTTATCGGTGGCGAAGAAGAAAAGAGCGAAAAGGAACCGCTTAAAATTTGGGGTAAGATTGAAAACGGTGAAATCGTTCCCGCTGATTCTCCCAAATTTACTGCACAGTGCCTTCGTGTTCCCGTTTCTGACGGTCACATGGCTGCAGTTTTCGTAACCTTTAAAAATAAGCCCACTAAAGATGAAATTTTAAACACCTGGGCTGAATTTAAGGGCGCACCACAAGACCTTGAGCTTCCCCACGCTCCTAAGCAATTCCTCAACTACTTTGTTGAAGACAATATGCCACAAACCAAGCTTAACCGCGACCTCGAAGGCGGTATGGCTGTATCTGTTGGCCGACTTCGTGAAGACACACAGTATGATTATAAATTTGTTTGTCTTTCACACAATACTTTACGCGGTGCCGCAGGCGGCGCTGTATTACTTGCTGAACTTCTCTGCGCTAAGGGTTATATGGACTAATTTCTTGGAGGGATTTAAACGAAGCCGAAAATATTCACGGGTGCGGCTACCGCACTTATTACCCCGATGAATGAAGACGGCAGTGTTAACTTTGACGAAATTGTGACACTTGTCCAAAGTCAAATAGCATCCGGTATAGATGCCCTTGTGATTTGCGGCACAACCGGTGAGAAGTCCACATTAAGATATGATGAACATTTAAAAGTGATAGAAACTGCGGTAAATGCCGCAAACAAAAAAGTGCCGATTATTGCAGGCACAGGAAGTAATGACACGGTTTATACAGTTGATTTATGTAATGATGCCGCAAAGCTTTCGGTCGATGCTTTTTTAATGGTAACACCATATTATAACAAAGCATCGCAAGAAGGTCTTATCGCACATTATAATTATATTGCCGACCGTGTAGAAAAACCGATAATTCTTTATAATGTTCCCTCTCGCACGGGGGTTGACATTATGCCAAAAACCTATAAAGCATTAAGTCAGCACAAAAGAATTGTCGCAACAAAGGAAGCGTCGGGCGATATTACTAAAGTGGCCGAAACCCGTTACCTTTGCGGTGATGATTTGTGGATTTATTCAGGCAATGATGACCAAATTATACCTATCATGTCACTTGGCGGAATTGGTGTTATTTCGGTTTTATCAAACATAATGCCAAGCGAAGTTCACAATTTGTGCCAAAATTATTGGGTGGGCAACACCAAAACCGCATCTGCGGCACAAATTAAGTATATGGGGCTTATAAAGGCGTTATTTTGTGATGTCAACCCTGCACCACTTAAAACCGCAATGAACCTTATGGGCAAAAATGCAGGTCCTTGCCGACTTCCGCTTTACCCACTTGATGATAACAATTTATCATTTTTAATTGAAAAACTTAAAGAATGTAACTTATTAAACTAATATTTTGGATGTGAAAAAATGTTAAAGGCATTACTTATTGGCGCCAGCGGTAAAATGGGTTGTTTTATAACAGATTGTGCCGCAAACGACTGCGAAATTGAAATTTCAGCCGGTTTTGACAAGGTTAATATTGGGCAAAAATATCCTGTTTTTTCAAGCTTTAACGATGTTACAGTAAAGCCCGATGTTATTATCGATTTTTCAAATGTTGCACTTTTAGATGGCATTTTGGATTATGCAACAAAAAACAAAATCCCCGCTGTGCTTGCAACTACAGGTTACAGCGACGAACAAATTGCAAAAATTAAGAAAGCCGCTGAAATTATACCAATTTTCTTTACATTTAATATGTCC
>JAZSNW010000042.1:0-8052 GCA_045536615.1 Acutalibacteraceae bacterium
GGCCTGTTTCAATAAGCTCGGGCATATAACGGAAGAAAAATGTTAATAAAAGTGTTCTGATATGGCTACCGTCAACGTCGGCATCGGCCATAATAACAATTTTATCATAACGAAGCTTGTTTATATCAAAGTTTTCACCAATTCCTGTGTCAAGTGTAGTAATAACGGGTGTTAGCTTATCGTTGCCATAAACCTTATCTTCTCTTGCTTTTTCAACATTAAGCATTTTACCCCAAAGTGGTAAAATTGCCTGATATGTAGCATTTCTGCCTTCAACAGCACTACCGCCTGCCGAATCACCCTCGACGATATAAATTTCGGTCTTTGTGGGGTCGTTAGAAATACAGTCGGTAAGTTTTTCAGGCATTCTGGTCTTGCTGCCAATACCTGCCTTGTTTCGTGATGCTTCACGGGCTTTTTGGGCAGCTTCACGCGCATTAGATGCGGCAATTGCTTTATCAATAACAATTTTTGCATCAGCGGGGTTTTCTTCCAAGAATTTATAAAGCTGGTCGTTTACAATATCGCGCACCAACTGACCAACAGAGGTATTACCAAGTTTTGCTTTGGTTTGGCTTTCAAACTGTGCATCGGCAAGTTTAACCGAAACAACCGCAACCAAACCTTCCATAATATCGTCGGCCTTTAAATTATCGGAAGATTCCTTTAACTTCTTAAAATCGTGGGCATATTTATTAACAACACGGGTAACAGTTTGCTTAAATGCCTGCTCGTGTGTACCGCCGTCGATTGTGTGCAAGGTATTTGCAAAGGATAAAACCTTGTTATCATAAGCAGTTGACCATAAAAGCGCAATTTCAGCGGTTTCATCTTTTTTACTGCCTGAAAGATAAACAACATCTTTAATTAAACTTTCCTTTTTAATGCCTTTTAGCAAATATTCAACATAAGATTTAATACCGCCTTCAAAGCAAAGGTCATCGCTCTTACCCTTTGTAGAAATTGCATCATCGGTGCGTCTGTCGGTTAAAACAACACGAATACCCGCATTCAAAAATGCTTGTTCTCTTAAACGATTAAGCAAAATATCATAATCATAGGTTGTGGTGTCGGTAAAAATTGTGGGGTCGGGCTTAAAGGTAACGGTTGTACCTGTTTCATTAGTTTCGCCAATAACGGTTAAATCGGTTACAATATTACCCTTTTCATAGCGCTGCTTATAGATATTTTTACCGTCTCTTACTTCAACCTCAAGCCAGTTTGAAAGGGCGTTAACAACACTGGCACCTACACCGTGCAAACCGCCTGATACTTTATATCCGCCACCGCCGAATTTACCTCCTGCATGCAAGATAGTAAATACAACTGTAACGGTTGGAATACCTTTTTGCGGGTTAATACCAACAGGTATACCACGGCCGTTATCGGTAACGCGGATAATACCATCGTCTAAAATTTCAACATCAATTTTGGTGCAGTAACCCGCCAACGCTTCGTCGATAGAGTTATCAACAATTTCATACACCAAGTGGTGCAAACCGCGTTCACCGGTAGAGCCAATGTACATACCGGGGCGTTTTCTTACCGCTTCAAGTCCTTCCAATACCTGTATGGAATTTTCGTCATAATTTTCGGTTACAGGTGTTGTAATTTCGTTATTCATTAAAAACTTCCTTTCAAAGCTTTAATATTTTTATAAAATATTTGACCTTTTTTGTAGAGTTAAAGGGGAAATTTGCGAAATATAAACGCTGTTTTCTTTTTTGTTGTTTGTAACAATAAAAGATTTTGGCAATTCATAACTTACATTTTTTACAATTTTGCTTTTTTCTGCCTTTTCTAAAAAAATGCGTGTCTTTTGCGAAACAGTGGTGGTTTCAATATCAAAAATACCGATTATTTCATCTTCTTTTACAACCGTTTCATTACCTAAATGCACATACATTAAAGCACACACCCATTATTAATAACAAATTTTTTTCCTTTTTGTAAACCTTTAACATTTTGGTCATCACAACAAGTTATAAATGACTGCATACCCTTTATGTGATTTAAAATGTAATTTTGGCGGGTTACATCAAGTTCGCTCATAACATCGTCAAGCAAAATTACAGGCCATTCACCCACATTTTTATTAATAACTTCGGCTTCGGCAAGTTTTACCGCCAATGCAACGCTGCGTTTTTGCCCTTGCGAGCCAAACTTTCTGGCAGAAATGCCATTAATTTTAAAATCAATATCATCACGGTGGGGACCAATTGAAGTAACACCTGTGTACATATCATCCTGTCGGCTGTTTTTAAGCTCACTTAAAAAATCACCGCTAAAAGAATAAATATACTTTGTTTCAAGGGTTTCCTTACCCGCTGAAATACCGCTGTAAACAGTTGGTAAAAATTCGTTTAACATTTCAATATATTTTTTTCGGTATTTGGTAATTTTTTTGCCCAAATCGGCAATTTCACACTCAAAAACATCTAACATTATTGAAAGTGTGCTGTCATATTTAAAATCCTTAATAACCTTGTTGCGCTGTGCTACTGCGCGGGTATAATTTTTTAAAATATTTATATAACTTGGGTAAATTTGACCGATAGCGGTGTCTAAAAACCGTCTTCTAACCCCGGGGCCGTCGGCAACCAATTTTAAATCACCCGGTGAAAAGATAACCGCGTTAAACTTTCCCGCCATTAGTGAGGGGGAGCTTAATTTATTTTGGTTAAGCACCACACGGCGTTTGTCAGTTATGGTAATTTCGGCCTCGTTTTCAACGCCTTCACTTAAAAATTTAAGGTTTATAATGGCTTTTTGTTTAGAAAACTGCAAAAAATCAATATCTTTGTTTGTTCTAAAACTTTTAGCACCCGTAAAAAGCCAAATACCTTCAATAATATTTGTTTTACCTTGGGCGTTTTCACCGCAAATTACATTTGTTTCATCACAAGGTGAAATTTTAATTTCATTTAAGTTTCTAAAATTTTGGCACTTAAAACTTAAAATTTTCATACAATTTCAATGCCTTGTCCTTCAAAAATAACCTTATCGCCTTTATAAAGTTTTTTACCACGCATTGTGCAAACTTGGTTATTTACTAAAACTTCGCCGTCTTGAATAACAATTTTTGCATGACCACCGGTAGAAACCATATTTGCAAGTTTCATAGCGCTGTCAAGGCGAATAAAATCTTCTTTTATAGAAATTTTTTCAAAATTCATTATTTCAACCTCATCGGCATTATCATATATTTAAAGTTGTCATCATCAACAGGTAAGAATAAAACACCCGCATTTGGACCGTTGAATAAAATTTGAATTTGTTCATCCTCAATGGCCTTTAAAACATCTAACAAATAGTGGCTGTTAAGACCAATTTCAAAATTTTCACCCTCAAGCTTTAGGTTAAATGTTTCGGTTGCACGTCCAATAGAGGTTGCACAGGTGAAAACAACATTAAGTTCGTTAAAATAGCAACGAATTGGGGTGGTGAACGATTCACTTATAAGCAAAGAAACGCGTTCAATAGTGTTAATTAAATCGCGTGTATTTACAACAACCCTTTGTTTATTTTCAGTAGGTATTGTTTTTTGGTAATTTACAAAATCACCTTCAAGCAAACGTGAAATAAAGGTATAACCGTTAATATTAAAACCAATAAGGCGGTTTGAAACGTTAATTTCAATATCTTCGCTTTCGTCATCAATAAGTTTTACAACTTCGTTAAGTGCTTTACCGGTTACAGTAAATTCAAAGTTATTTTGGTTATTTATTTTTTCTTTTTTAATTGCCAAACGATAACCGTCAATAGCAACAAATTGAATAAAACCATCGTTTAAGGAAATATTAATACCTGTAAGGATAGGTTTTGCACCTTCATTTTGAGCTGCAGCAAAAGCAGTACCTTTTTTAAGGGAAGCAAAAACCTTTCCTTCAACCTTAAAACTGTTTTCACTTGAAACAGACGGAATTTCAGGAAAATCGGTTGCAGCCATACCCATAATATCAAAGGTTGCTTCACCGCATTTAATGTTGCAATTTAATTTGTTGTCTGCAGATATTTCAACTTGAACATCGCTCATTTTTCTTAAAATATCTGCTAAAAGTTTTGCAGGAATAACAATATCGCCTGCTTCTTCACATTTTGCATAAATTTCTTTTTTAATACCCATTTCAAGATTATAAGCAATCAAAGTAATTTTGCCTTGTTCAGCCGAAATTAAAATACCTTCAAGCACAGGCATTGCGGTTTTGCTACCTACAACGCTTTGAAGTTTTAAAACTGTTTCTAAAAGTTTTGCGCGTTCAACGATAAATTTCATGAAAAATCCTCCCAAATAAGAATTTTAAAATAACAGTAGTAATAAGGTGTGTTAAAACGGTGGATAACTTGTCCTACACCGCTTTATTAAAAGGTTTTTGGTGTTAAATTAAAGTTTGATAATTTGTTGATAAAAAACCTTTAAAAAAGTTATCAACACTTATAAAACATTTACTAACCTTAATTAACTTTAAAAATGTTAATAACTGCCACTTGCATTGTTTCTTAAATTTTTAATAATATCTTCAACAAGTTCCTTTTGATATGGCTTGTCCTTTAAAAATTCTTCAATGCGGTTTACATTATAAAGCACGGTTGTGTGGTCTTTACCAAAACTTTCACCAATGGCTTTATATGAAAGGTCGGTTGTTTCGCGTGCTATATACATTGCAACCTGTCTTGCAAGAGCAAGGGAAGCGGTGCGGCGATTTGATAAAATATCGGCCTCCGACACATTATAGGTGTGGGCAACTTCGATAATTATGTTATCAATTTGGATAGGTTCGGGTTTATCGTCCGAAATAATATCCCTAATAAATGTTTGAACAACAGCAATGGTGGGAATTTTGTTTTGAATGTGTATATAAGCTTCAAGTTTTTTAACAACACCCTCAAGCTGGCGGGTATTTGATTTAATATGTTCAGCAATGTAATAAACAATTGCTTCATCAATTGTAATGCCGCTTTGTTCGGCTTTTTTATTTACAATACCAACCCTTGTTTCAAAATCGGGTGGGGTAATGTCACCATAAAAGCCACCTTCTAAACGACTGCGGATGCGCTCGTCAAGAGTTTTTATTTCTTTAACGGGTCTATCAAGGGTAACAACAATTTGTTTTCCGTTTTGGTAAAGTGCGTTAAATGTGTTAAAAAATTCTTCCTGTGTGGTTTCTTTACCTGCTATAAAATGAATATCGTCAAGAAGTAAAACATCAACATTGCGGTATTTATTTCTAAATTCTTCAACCAGTGGAAGACCAAGCTTACCTTGGTTTAATGCCTGAATGAATTGATTTGTAAATTCCTCACCACGAACAAATTCAACCACCTTGTGCGGATATTTGTTTTTAATGTGGTTTTTAATTGCAAGCATTAGGTGGGTTTTACCAACGCCAGACGGACCGTAAATTACAAGCGGGTTAAAGGTTGGTTGTGGAATTTGTGCTTCGGCAACTGAAAGTGCAGCAGCGTGAGCAAAACGATTTGTAGAACCAACAATAAAGTTTTGAAAGGTGAAAAAATCTTCAAAAGAAAGACCTTCGCTTTGTTGTTCGGCTTTTAAAATAACTTCTTCGTCTTCATCAACAACAATTCGTGCAACCATATCAAGACCCATAATGGTTTTGATTGCAGCGTTTAATTTTTCAGAATAGTTATTTTCAATAAGACCTTTTATATGTTGGTCGTTTATAGAAATTGTAAATTCGCCGTCACTCATAAAAACGGGAACAAGGTCCTTAAAAAAGCAATTAAATGTAACTTCTGAAATTGATTTTTTAAGTTCATCACAAATGGCCGCCCAAACGGTTTCTAACGGACTTAATGACATTTTCAAACCTTCCTTTATATTATAATATTATATATTTATATTAGTATAACATATAGAATTTAATTTTGCAAGAATTTTTAACAAAAAGAGGTAGATTATGGGGATAAGAACAGACCTTGCTTTAGAAACTGAAAAAATAGGAAAAAATTGGGATTGTTTTACCGAAAAAGAAGGTATTTTTGAACTAAATTTTGCCGAAATTAAGGATAACGAAAATTGGAATAAAAATGCAGGAAAATATATAACACTTTCTTTTTGTGATTTGCAAAAAATAACCGACTTTGAAGTTTTAGAAAAGCAGTTTAAAAAGGCACTTTCAATGCTTTTAAGTGATAATAAAAACACCCTTGTAGTAGGGCTTGGAAACCGCGAAATTACTGCCGATTCGGTGGGGGTTAAAACCGCCGAAAAAATTTTGGCAACACGGCATATAATGGGCGAATTTGCTGAAAAAATCGGGCTTGTAGGACTTAGAAATGTATCGGTTATTGTGCCAAATGTTTTAGGTAAAACAGGCATTGAAGTAATGGAAATTTTAAAGGGAATTATAACCCACACAAATGCAGATACAGTAATAGTAATTGATGCTTTGTGTGCAAGGGATGAAAGCCGACTTTTTAAAACAATTCAGCTTACCGATAGCGGCATTTCACCGGGTTCGGGGGTTAAAAACAAACGGCAGGAAATAAGCAAAAAAACGCTTGGTGTAAAGGTTGTGGCAATAGGTGTTCCAACCGTTATTGAATATAAAGAAGATTTAATTGTAACACCAAAAGATTGTGACCTTTTAACCGATAAAATAAGCGACATTTTAGCAGTTAATTTAAATATGTTTTTGCAACCGAAAATTGACCGAGAAATACTGTGTGAATTGGTATAAAAAACCATTTTTTTGAATAAAGTTTAAAGAGGTGATTTTATGCAAAAAAGGTGGGCAATTATAAGGATTTTAACCTGTTATATACTGTGTTTTGTCCTAATTTTAGGAACTTTTTATAACATAATTTCACAAAAAATAACGGTTGAAAGCACCGAATTTACTATTGGTTTTTCCGATAATTCAATGGTTTTTGAAAGCACAAAAAGTGAAGAAAAACCAAAAAATGAAACCGAAAAACCTTCACAAAATTCACAAAATATCACCTTAAACAGTAGTCAAAACAGCAGTGTAAATTCAGTTCAAACAAGCACCTCAAGTGTTAAAGGAAATGTTATTGAAAAGTACATTTCACCCTATACCGCACCACTTTCATACAGCGGTGTTTATATGAAAAACAGCAGCGGTTTATCAATAAATATTAAAAATCTTTTAGCTTCAAAATTGAAGTTTAAAATCGAAAAAAACAGTCAGCCGCAGGTGCTTATAATGCACACACACACCACCGAAACCTTTTTATCATCTGATAAAAAAACCTATACCGAAAATGACAAGGCACGCACCACCGATAATGCTAAAAATATGGTAATGGTGGGGGAAATAATTTCCAAAAAATTGAATGATGCGGGAATAAAAACCCTGCACGATAAAACCCAACACGACTACCCACAATATACTGGCAGTTATACCCGAAGTGCTAAAACTGTAAACAGTTATTTAAGCAAATATAAAAGCATTAAAATTGTGTTAGATTTGCACCGCGATTCCGTAACGGTCAGCGGTAATGATAAAGCAAAATTAGTTACAAAAATAAATGGTAAAAAAGCGGCACAGGTAATGCTTGTTATGGGCAGTCAAAGCGGTAGCATTAAAAATCACCCAAATTGGCAAGAAAACTTAAAATTGGCGTTAAAACTTCAGCAAACGATGGAGGCAAAATACCCAACCCTTGCACGCCCGCTTGTGCTTGCATCAAAAAATTATAATCAGTCGCTTACAACCGGTTCGATGCTTATTGAATTTGGCACCGAAATGAATTCGCTTGACGAAGCAAAATATTCGGCCGAGCTTGTCGGCGATTCGCTTGTAAGTTTGCTTAATACAATAAAATAGGAGAATTTTTAAAATGAAAAACAGTATACGAAAATTTTACATTTCGTTTATAGTTACTTGTTGCATAGTTTTCGGTTTTTTAAGCGTTTGTATTGCTTATGAAAACATAAGGGCGATAGAATACGGCGACACAAGACGGGCAATAGCGGTGGAAGACGGAAAAATTTATTTTTTTGATTATGAAATTGAATTTAAATAATAAAAAAGCGACCTTAGGAAGACACTTCGTAAAGAAGTG